>NZ_JBEZFH010000090.1:0-27605 GCF_040649355.1 Sphaerisporangium sp. NPDC049002
CGCTCGGCCCCGGGGGTTCTTACACACTCAGTGATATCGGCCTCCACCTGCACGTTCATTGACAACCGCTTGACGCCTACCGATGCAAGGGCGTGCAAGGGCTTCAAGCGCCCCGCCGGGCCGCCGGCAGGCCGTACGCCGCCTCCCGGATCAGGGGTCGCCGCAAGCGGCCGGCGCCTCTCACACGGGAACCCCTCACACGGGAACCGCGAACACCACCCGGCGGCCCTTGAACTCGGTCACGCTCCACAGCTGGTTCTTCTCGGTCCAGCAGGTGAGATCCTCCGGGCCGACAGGGAACTTCTTCACCTGGGCGGGCTGCCCGGCGGGGACGACCAGCAGCGAGCCGTTCTTCGTGGAGGAGGCCGCCTGGCTGAGATACCAGCGGCCCTTGTACGAGAGCCCGCCCTGGATCTTGGCCGCCGGAAGCGTGAAGGCGTCCGCCGCGTTCGCCAGGCCGTCGGCCCCGGCGACGAGCGTGCCGTCCGAGGCGAGCGGCCAGCGCGCCACGCGCCCGGTCCTGCCGGGTTCGTCCGCCGGGTCCACGTACTCTCCCGAGACGAGCATGTGCGGGGTGAGGCTCCTGTCGACGGCGGCGAAGGAGTACCGGGCCGCCCCGGCGGTGCTCCAGGCGTCCACCTGCGGCATCACGTAGCGGTACCCGAAGGCGTGGTACTTCCCGCCCTTCAGGCCGATCTTGTCGTCGTCGCCGCCGACCTCGTAGATGTGCCGGGTGTCGAACACCCGCAGCCCCCGCGAGGTGTCTACCACGTAGATCAGGTTCCCGTACCACGCGATTCCGCCCGCGTGGATGTTGATCGGGCCGTACGAGGTGCCCTTGGGCTCGACGAGCAGCACGTGCCGGTACTTCAGCGTCTTCGCGCTGAGGAACGAGACCCGCACGCCGCGCTCGGTCGCCGCGCCGTCCGGCTTCCAGTACCAGGTGACGGCGAACGCCTGGACGTCCGCGTGGCCCGCCTCCGAGCTGGCGGCCACGCCCTGCGGGTACCAGTCGGTGGTGTCGTTGTCGCCGGACTCGAAGCAGTACCAGTCCGCCGGTCGCGGCGACATCGAGCCGAACGCCGTCGTGCTCCCCTTGCGGGTGGCGGTGCGGTTTGCCTGGGCGAGCACGGCCTTCAGGTCGCGAGCGGGCAGCGCCTTGCCGAGCGTCTCGACCGCCTGTGGCAGGTCGCGGGTGCTCCGCCGGAGCAGGAACGGCCCCGGATCCGTCCCGGTCATGAGGCTCGGGCTCATGGGGGCGCCCCCGTCGTACGTCAGGAGCGGGAACGCGTCATCACGCCACCTGCCCGCGCCCCCACCCAACCGGTGATCAACCCGGCCAGTCTCCCGCAGGAGTGACATATACGTCTACGTAATGACCAATACGGCAGCGAGTCGCCGCGTTGTCCGTCGCGAGCGGCGGCCGGTGACCTTCCAACGCGCAAAAGGGGATGAATCTCTCCCAGGTTCGGTGCGAGGCTGGGCTCGTGAGCGACACGCGAACCGTGGTCCTGGTCGAGGGAGCCAGTGACAAGTCCGCCATCGAAGCGCTGGCCGAGCGCCGTGGCCGGGACCTGGCGGCCGAAGGCATCTCCGTTGTGGCCATGGGCGGTGCCACGAATATCGGGACGCATATCGGCAGGTTCGGCCCTGCCGGTCGCGATCTCCGGCTGGCCGGTCTGTGCGACGCCGGGGAGGAAGGCGCCTTCCGGAGGGTTCTCGAGCGCGCCGGCCTTGGATCCGGTCTCGGCAGAAGCGACCTGGAGGCGCTCGGATTCTTCGTGTGCGTCGCCGACCTGGAAGACGAGCTGATCCGCGCCCTCGGCACCGCCACGGTCGAGCGCGTTGTCGATGCCGAGGGCGAGCTCAGCTCGTTTCGCACGCTCCAGAAGCAACCCGCCTGGCGCGGGAGCACCACTCACGACCAGTTGCGCCGGTTCATGGGTTCGGGCGGTGGCCGCAAGATCCGCTACGCCGGCCCGCTCGTCGCGGCACTCGATCTCGATCGCGTGCCGAGGCCTCTGGACAGGCTGCTGGCCCACCTCCTGGGCAGCCGGAGATGGTGATTTCGTCATCGCCGGGTGAGACCGGGGACGGCGGTGAACCGCCTCTGGTGATCCGTCCCCGCGCCGGTCGCCGTCAGTGGCCCGGCCCCCCGGTCCCGAGGCGCTTCGCGTCATTCTGGTGATGCGAATCGTTCTCGGCTGGCGGGCATGATCCGGCCGGGCACGATGATGTATCACACGTCAAATGCGAATGTATCCACCCCTCCTATGGTTGCTTCATGGAACTGAAGAGGGGGTGAGAATATGAAGATGCTCGGGAAGATGGCGGACCGTATGCTGACGGCATTCGTGCCCAAGGCGGGGGCCGGCGCGTGCTGCGTGGAAAGAGGTCTGTGTTACGACGAACCGGGCCCCTGCGCGTCGGGCAAAAAGCGGAAGTGCTGCTTTGACTGCAATTGCCGCCCTGTCTGTGGTGGCTGCAGCTGATCCGGTCCCGCGGTGGGTCTCCGTAATCCTGTATGGCCTCATGAGGCCATACAGGATTACTCACCGCGTCGATCTCCCCGGCCAGACGGTACGGACGCGGCGGGCCGAGCAGAACCGGCCCCCGGCCTCACCGATGGCCGCGCCCAGGACCGGTGTCACGCGGGCCCGCCCTCCATGGACCTCCTGGCCCTTTCGATGACCTCCTCCGTGGTTAGCGGACTCTTGGGATGGTGGCTCAGGCACAGAGGAGCCTGCGTCTTCTCGAACCTCGCCCCCTCGATGGCCGCGTAGAACTGCCCGGTGCTGAGCCGGCCGATGTCGGTGATGTGGCTGCCCTTGGCCTGGGCCATCTCCCTGGCGGCGTCGATCTGCGTCGGGCTGTTCAGCAGGCCGAAGAACTGGGTCGCGGAGTTCCCCGGAATCCGGTTGTGCAGCCCTCTCGGAGCCTGCGTCGCGAACACCAGCCCGAGCCCGTACTTCCGAGCCTGGGATGCCAGAGCCAGCGTGCTGTGCGTGCAGGCGGTCATCGCACCGGACGGGGCGAACGTCTGCGCCTCGTCCATGACGAACAGACCCCCCAGCGGGCGGTCCCCGGACGGATGCTTCTTGATCCAGGCGAACAGCGCCATCTGCAACTGGTTGACGAAGCTCTGCCGCTGGTCGTCTGACGGCAGTCCGACGAGACTGATCACCGAAACGCGGGCCCGCTTCCCCTCGGGCGGGGTCAACAGGATCCCCGGGTCCATGGGCGCACCGGCACCGCCGAACAGCGGATCATTCACCATCGCCGCAGTGAGGTTCTGCGCGATGTCGGCCGCGAGCTTCTCCGCGTGGAGAAGCTCGCTCACCCCCTCCGGCAGCGCGGCCAGGACGTCGATGAGGCCCCGAAGACTTGTCGGGCCCCGGTGTCCGTAGTACCGCAGCGTCTCGCGGAGCACTGCCAGTCCCTGGTGGACTTTGTTGGTGTTGCCCACGAGCTTGGCGCGGGGAGCGATGGACGCGACGGCGGCGTCCACGGCCTCGCGGAACTCGTCGGGATCATCTGACACGCCGCTGAAGTCGGGCAACGGCTGGAAGCTGAGCGGACGCCCCGCGTCGCGCAGCGGTGTCCAGACCACGACGTCGGTGTTCGCCAGGTACTCCTTCGCCTTCCCCGCGTCGCCCATGCCCCAAAGCGGCGGCTCTTCCGGCCAACCGTCCCCAAGACGAGCGAGGTCGTTGTTGGGATCGAGCACGATGGACGAGACCCCCTGGAGCGCGCACTCCTCGACCAGACGCCGGATCAGCACGGTCTTGCCCGACCCCGATCCGGCGAAGATCGCGGTGTGCTTGCGAAGCGCCTCCAACTCCACGTTGACGGCCCTGCCGCCCGTGATCGTCGTGCCGATCGTGATGGACGGCGCCCATCCCATGACCGTCTTCTTCGCCGGGGGCGGTGCCGGCGCCGATGCCTCCTGAACGCTCCCCGTGGGAACGCTCCATGCCCCACCCGCCGGTTCTTCGGCAGATGTCGAGCCGGAGGCCCCGTTCGCGGCCACTGTCGTCGGGTGCCCGGCCTCCCCCGATGGCATGGACAAGCCCGTGAGCCAGGCGACGTCCTCGGGACGTCCGGACGCAACGTCCCCGTTCTCGCCCAGGGCCTCTTTGAACAGAAGGATCTTGTTGGCAGGCTTTCGCTCCACGAGCCAGGCATGCAGGTTCGGGGGATTCTCAGCCAGTAGATCCCGCAGCGCCGCGAGTCTCCTCAGATCGTCCTCCCCGACGGGAAGGGCCCTACCACCGGCCTTCTCGAACGCCGCGACAGCCTCCTGCGTGCGAACACCGGGAGACCAATCGTCATTTCGCAGGACGAACAGCCGTCGTTGCGGCACCTCGGCGTCCAGTCCGGCCGCCACACAGGCGGTGCGCAGCCGATTGAGCGCGGCTATCGCGTTGGGAGCCGCGATCCCGCGAAAGGACCAGTGCGCCTCGTCTTCGTTGTGCTCACTCAGGCTGCGGCGGAGTCGCGCGTGCAGAGAGGGCTTCGCACTGGGCGCCGCATCCTGGTCGAACTCCCTGCCGCCCTCGCCCTGCCCGGCGATCCAGGCGGCGAGCCCCGCGGACAGGAGTTTCGGCATCTCGGCGTCCTCGGTCGTGAAGTCGAGGGCCAGCTTGCCGTCCGCGTTCTTCACCAGTTCCGCGAATCGGAGGTCCAGTGCGGACAAATCGGGCAGAGGTGACACCGGTCCGTCCGGGAGAGGGATTTCGTCACCCGTCACGATCGGGTCGGCCAGGCACTCCAGCTCTTTGACCACACCACTCAGCAGGCAGCTCTGGATGTGGCTGTCGATCTTTTTGAGGAGTTCCCGCGGGTTGAAGTCGGGGGCTTCATCGAACGCGGACGGTTTCACCGGCCAGGTTGGATAGGGAGGGCGGAAACCGATCTTACGGAACCGCGCGGTGAACCTCTTCTCAATCAGGTCGTGGCCGATCTTGGCATCGGGGATCGCCATGAGCGGCACCGTCTCCCGGAACCGGTCCTGGACCGTGTCGGTCGCGATCTCCTTGATGAAGATCCAGGTCGGCGGGATGCACGAGACCATGATGAGCGTGCGGTGGGTGTACTCCCGCAGGGCCATCAGGCCCCCGGCGACCTGCTCGATAACAAGCGCCTCGCGCCAGCCTTGGGCTGTCTCCCTGTTCCTGCTGTTGATGGACGCCTGCGCGATGAGGACGTCGATCTGGTCGACGGCGATCACGGACGGCCCGGTGAAGGCGAGGAGCCGGGAAATGTCCCGGACGATCTCCTGCGGCGTTTTGCGGGTCTGCCGCATTCCCCATTTGGCGCGCTCACCCGGTTCCTCTTCGGAGTTCGAAGACAGGTACGTGAGTCCGACATCCTGCGCCCGCCAGTCTTCGGAGGCACACAGGACCAGTGCGCGAGCGGTGTCTTGGACGTCACCGCCCACGCGCGGGTCGAAGCGGCGCAACGCGTCCACGAAGGCGTCCAAGGCCTCTCTCGAAAGCGGCGCCTTCCCGATCAACTCCCGCCGGGAAAGCCGTTGCACGCCCACCAGCGAGGACAGGCGCCGCAGAAACATCCTGAGCTGGCTCTCACCGTCGACCTCGCGCGCCAGGCTGTCCTGCACCGAGACCACGACGCTTTCCCAGAAGTCCTTGGCGTCAAGCAGGCCCACCAGGAAGAAGTAGCCGCCTTCCTGCTGCACCTTCTCCCTCACCCAGCCGAGCAGGTGCGTCTTGCCGGTTCCGCGTCCCCCCTGGACGGCCACTCCGATGGGGCTCGCGTGTACGCTGTCGCCGGCCTCCGCCAATCCGTCGAGAATCGCCTGCACTGTGCTGCGGTGCAGGCCGTCGACATGGAATTCCGAGGGATGCCACACGTCACCCGGACCCTCGACCCAGTTGAATCTGAGCGCCTCCAGGGCACGCCGCTCGTCGCCCGTCATCATGCCCCAATCCAGAGCGCGTGCTTCGCCTGATCGCCGATGGTCACCGCCGCCTCGCGGTCCTCCTGGGTCAGGGTCTTCTGGTTGGACTCGGGGATGAGAGTCACGTCGGGCATCCGGTTCATCAACCTGAGCGTTTGATCGACGGCTGCTCTCGGCAAGTCGGAGATGAGCGCACGGATCTCGGTGAGCCCGATCCAGGTGCCCGGCTTCTCGGCCAGCTGGGTGTAGGCGGCACGGATACGCGCCTCGACGGCCGAATCGGGTGAAGGCCGGCCGGACGGCACAGGGAAGGCCGCCGGGGGCGAATCGTCGAGCGACGAGGATTCGCTCGACGACGCGAAGATGTCGGCGAGCCTGCGGTCGGTGCGATCCATGAATGCCTGCAGGCCGACCAGCAGCGCGTAAAGTGCAGAACCGGCCGAACCTGTAGTCCTGACGATGCCGCCGCGAAGCTCTTCACTCAAACGCGCCCAGCCAGCGTCGGTCAGTACGTGAAAGAACGTCCGACCCTGCTTCCAGCTTTCGACCAGCTTCAGGTCGTTCAGCTTGAGACGGGTCTTGCCGGTAATCGTCAGGCCGTAGCGCTCGCTGAGATCCAGATTCGAGACCTCTCCTGCCTCGCACATCAGTACCAGCAAGGCGGCGGTTTCGGACGGCTTTAATTTTTCTTCAGACATGTCCTGATCCTTCGAATGTTGGGGAGCGGCGGCCGTGGAGGAAACGCCTCAGCTGGCCGACGACGGCTTCTGTGTCGGTTAAGACCTGGTTATTCGTGAAGCGCAGGACGGCGTAGCCGTCGAGCTGGAGTTGCACGTCGCGGTTCCGGTCCGTCTCGAACTTGAGCGAGGCGCGATGCTCATGGCCGTCGATCTCGACCACGCACCGCTCCTCCTGCCACAGCAGGTCGACCCGGATGGGGTTGGCGAGGGCGTGTGACTGGTAGGTCTGGTTCCAGGCCCGTCCGCGCGCCCACGAGCACGACGCGAGCGCCGCCTCAAGGGCCCGCTCCGCCTTGCTGGCCGGATGCGGCATTCCCGCGACGGCCGGGTACCTGAGCGGACCGCCACCCTCCGGCAGCGGCGGCGCCTCCCGGCCGAGGCCGTCCACCTCACCGGGCACGCGTAGGGTCATCGCCCCCACGCGGTCGACGGCGGCCAGCGGCGGGCCGGTCAGCCAGACGCCGAAGCCGCCCCGGTCGGCCAGCCACTCGCACCCGGCGACGAGCACCTCTTCCTCGAAAGGCGTGAGGTCCTCGGGGACCTGCATGAGGATCGCGGCCTCACGCCGGCCGAAGCTGGACGCGAGCACCCGCGCGAGACCGGAGGCCCGCACCTCGGCACCGAACCGGGTGGCCTGAGGACCGGAACGGGTGGCTCCGAGCGGCGTGCCCCTCAAGGACAGTTCGGCCAGGTCGGCGAGGAACGGGCCGAAGTGGTGGCTGGTGGAGGCCATTCGCATGGCGAGGGCACGTGCGGCGCGCACCCCCGCGCCGCCCGGGCCGTCGATGGCCTCCGCGCCCGGGAGCCAGGACGGGAACAGTTCGACGGCGGCCTTCTCGAGTTCGCGCAGGGCCGTGGAGACCATTTCGGCCACGGAACGTGCCGCGTCCGGGAAGTACGTGAGAATCGCCGGCGCGCCGTCAGGGGGCGGTTCGGCCGACAATGCAGTGGTGTCGGCATTCAGCCCTGAAAGTCGCACCACGCGACCTATCGGCAGGTCCACCCACGACAGCGCCACGCTTTTCCCTCGGATTCCGGCCGTTCCCCGCTGGATTGCCGAGGTTATATTAAAAGGTCACCATGCGCACCACATTGCCCAAGACTCGTTAATTTGCACTGCTTTCACCAGCGCAAGCGCCGCAGACGCCCAGATCCGCTAATCGGTTTACCTGCCACGCGAACCGATACACCAGGTAAGCAAGAAAGGGATGGATACCGGAAAGCGGTGACGGTCCGTGTCCCTAAGGTCCGTGTCCCTAATCAGGGGGAATACAAGAAGGGCCGGGTACGGCGATGCCGTACCCGGCCCCCAGGCCGATGCCGTACCCGGCCCCCAAGGCCGATGGCGTCAGCCCAGCGTGCAGGCCGATCCGTTGAGCGTGTACGCGGTCGGCGAGGCGTCGCTCGCGGCCCAGGTGCCCTGGAAGCCGAACGAGGTGTTGCCCCCGGGCGGGATCGACCCGTTGTGCGCGACGTTCTTGGCGGTCACGGCGGCGCCGCTCTGCGTCACGGTGGCGTTCCAGGCGCTGGTCACCCTCTGGTCGCCCGGGAACGAGAAGGCGAGGGTCCATCCGTTCACCGCGCTCGTGCCGGTGTTGGTGACGGTCACGTTGGCCGTGAACCCACCCGCCCACTCGTTCTTGACGTACGCGACCTTGCAGGCCCCGCCGCCTCCGCCGCCCCCGGAGGTGGTCACCGTGACGGTGTTGGAGGCAGGCGAGGTGTTGCCGGCGGCGTCGCGGGCCCGTACCGAGAAGGAGTACGACGTCGAGGCCGAGAGCCCTGTGGCGTTGTAGGACGTGCCGCTCGCCGTGCCGACCACCGTGCTGCCCCGGTAGACGTCGTACCCGGTCACGCCCACGTTGTCGGTGGATGGGCTCCACGACAGGCTCACGCCGCTGGAGGTGACGTTGGAGGCCGTCAGGTTCGAGGGAGCGCTGGGAGCGGTCGTGTCCCCGCCGCCTGAGCCGCCGATGCTGTACGAGAAGCTGTTCACGGCGAGGCCGGTGCCGCCGACCCAGGGCTCGAACCCGGCCTGCACGCTGGTGACGTACCACGAGCTCTGGGCGTACCCCCGGCTCAGCATGTCGTTGTAGAACGCGCTGACGGGGAAGCTGATCGAGCTGGTCGGCGAGGTGCGCACGTACGAGACGACGTTCCAGCCGCTGTTGCCGTACCACACGTCCCACGTGCCGCCCGCGAGGTTCACGGTGGCGACCCGGGAGCCGACCGGCTGGACCGACCCGGTGTGGTTGAGCCAGACCATCAGCTCGGCGCCGGTGTTCTGCCCGTCGGTGCGGGCCGTCGGGTCGAACCAGATGTCGTACGACGCGTCGTACACGCCCGCCGACGACGGGTAGGTCATGCTGACGCTGGTCTGGATGCCGGCGAACCTGCTGTCCGACACGCGCAGCGGCAGCCCGCTCCCGGTGGTGCAGTTCGCGTAGTGGCATCCGGCGTAGACCGCGGGATAGGAGCCCGGGGCGCCGTTCTGCGGCTTGTTGTGGCTCGCCTGGGTGACGGTGAACCCGGTCGAGGTGACGTTGATGCACTGCTGGGTGTCGTCGCCCCAGTTGTTGTTGATGACCGCGTACTTGCCGCCCGCGATGGTGGTCGCCCCGTACTTCTCGCAGATCACGGTGTCCGCCCTGGCCGGGCCGGTGACCACCACCAAAAGGAGGATCGAGCCCACGGCGGCGAGGACGGCCGTCAGGGCTCGCAGTGCTCGACGTTTCATCTTGACTCCGGGGGATGAGGTGGTGGGAGCGCTCCCATTCCCTCGTGACATTAGGACGGGCTCACGCCCCCGCGACAGCGGCCGTGAGGGGAACCCGTACTCGCCACCGTCTGACCAGGCGTTACACGCCTTTTCAGGGTGAAACTTTCACCCCTGGACGCGGAGGTCGCCCGGCCTCGGCCACGGCCGCCCTCGCGACGTTGCCGGGCATCCCGCCGAAGATGAACCCGTGGAAGGGATAGACGCCCCACCAGTACAGGTGGCCGAGCAGGCCTCGCGGATGGAAGATCGCCCGCTGGCCGTACAGGGTCCTGCCGTCCTGCCGCGCGCAGGTCATCTCCAGCCAGGCGAGCCCGGGCAGCCGCATCTCGGCGCGCAGCCGGAGCAGGTGGCCCGGCTCGATCTCCTCCACCCGCCAGAAGTCGAGCGCGTCGCCGACCCGGAGCCTGTAGGGGTCGCGCCTGCCCCTGCGCAGCCCGACCCCGCCGACCGCGCGGTCGAACAGGCCCCGGATCCGCCAGGCGAGCGGGAGGGAGTACCACCCGGTGTCGCCCCCGATGCTCTCGATCACCCGCCAGAGCGCCTCCGGTGGAGCGTCGACCACCTCGCTGCGCTCGTCGACGTACAGGCTCCCGCCCGCCCAGTCGGGGTCGGTGGGCAGCGGGTCGCTCGGCGCGCCGGGCGTCGAGGCCGACGACCAGCGCGTGGCCACGTCGGCCTCCTTGATGCGCAGCAGGGCCAGCCGCACCGCCTCGCGGAACCCGATCAGCCCCTGGGGAGGATCCTGGATGTACCGGGCGATGTCATGCTCCCGGCAGACCGCCTCGTTGCGCAGCGACTCCACCAGCGGCCGTGCCACCCCGGCCGGGACGGGCGTGACCAGGCCCACCCAGTGGCTGGACAGGCTGGGCGTGAGCAGCGGCACGGGGATGATGAGGCGGGGAGGCAGCCCGGCCACGGCGGCGTAGCCCTGCATCATCTCGGCGTAGGTCAGGACGTCGGGCCCGCCGATGTCGAATCCCCGGCTCGTCCCCTCCGGGAGGTCCACCGCCCTCACGAGGTAGCGGAGCACGTCCCTGATCGCGATGGGCTGGGTGCGCGTGCGCACCCAGCGTGGCGTCGTCATGACCGGGAGCCGCTCGGTGAGGTACCGCAGCATCTCGAAGGAGACCGACCCCGATCCGATGATCACCGACGCCCTGAACGCCACCGTCGGCACCCCGGAGCCGAGGAGGATCCGCTCCACCTCCGCACGCGAGCTCATGTGGGGCGAGGGCCGCTCCGCGGGGGTCAGGCCGCCGAGGTAGACGATGCGGCGCACCCCGGCGTCCCTGGCCGCCTCGGCGAACGTCGAGGCGGCCCGCCGGTCACGCTCGGCGAAGTCGCGGCCGGCGGCCATGGTGTGGATCAGGTAGTAGGCGACGTCGACCCCTTCGAGCGCCGCACGCGTCTCCCGCTCCCGGGTCGCGTCCGCCACGGCGACCTCCACCCGGTCGCTCCACGTCTGACCGCGCAGGCGGTCGGCCGATCTGACCATGCACCGCACGGCATGACCGGCGTCCAGCAACTCGGGCACCAGCCTCCCGGCGATGTAGCCGGTCGCGCCGGTCACCAGACACCGGGTCATCTGACCACCCCCCGCAGTTCGCCTTCGTACAAGGAGCCCTACCCGGTCGCGCCCGTCCCGCCCCGCGGCCGGTTCGCCGACGGCGTGGCCCGGGAGCCGGATTAGCTGGGCGCGTTGGGGTAGGCCACCCGGAGCACACGTCGATTCGGAGGGTGAACCGATGCTTTACGGCAAAGAGCACGTGGACAGATATCGCGCGACCGACGGCCAGGAGGGTCACGACTGGAACGGCACGACCGTCCTGTTGCTGACCACCACGGGGCGCAACAGCGGGCAGAAGCACACGAACCCACTGATCTACCAGAAGCACGGTGACGACTACGTCATCGTGGCGTCCAAGGGCGGCGACCCGAAGTCACCCGACTGGTACCGCAATCTTGAGGCGAACCCGGACGTCGAGGTCCAGGTCGAGGGCGACAGGTTCCGCGCCCGTGCCCGCACGGCGACGCCGCAGGAGAAGCCCGAGGTCTGGCGGCTGATGACGGCCACCTGGCCCCAGTACGACGAGTACCAGACCAAGACCGACCGCGAGATCCCGGTCGTGATCCTCGAACGCGCCGGGAGCTGAGCGACACCGACGGACGCTGATCACGCTCGCGCGCCAGGCCTGGCAGCGGTCAGCCCTGGCGCGCCACGCTCCCCCGTACGGCCGGCCTCCCCGTCTCCGGCGGCCGGTGGCCCTCTTGGCGCGAAGTTTGCGAAGATACCTGCGGAAGCGATGTCCGGGCCGTCCGGCCGGCAGGGACTCCGGCGCGCGTGCGCGCCGTCAGGGAGGCAGGGGTGGGCACCGAAAACCGGAAGGCCGAGATCATGGTCGCCGAGGCCCAGAAGGCGTTCTGGGTCATGGTGGGGTTCCTCGCCTTCATCTGGCTCGTGCAGATCGCCAACTGGGCCACCGGCTACTCCCTCAGCCAGTCCTTCGGCATCGCCGCCCGCGAGCCGTCGCGGCTGCCCGACATCGTCTCGGCGCCCTTCCTGCACTGGAGCTGGGCGCACATCGAGGGCAACTCCGGGCCGCTGTTCGTCTTCGGCTTCCTCGCGGCCTACCGGGGGGTGATGAAGTTCCTCGGCGTCACCGCGCTGATCGCCGTGGCGAGCGGCCTCGGCGTGTGGTTCGTCGCAAGCCCCCTCACCGTCACGGCGGGTGCGAGCGGCGTGGTCTTCGGCTACTTCGGCTACATCCTGGTACGCGGGATCTTCGACCGGCACCGCATAGACATCGTCGTGGGCCTGGTCATGGCGCTGTGCTTCGCCTACCAGTTCACCGGGCTGCTGCCGAGCGACGAGTTCAGCTGGCAGGGGCACCTGTTCGGCTTCGTCGGCGGCATCCTCGGCGGCTGGCTGTTCCGCGACCGGCGTCCGCGCGCCGCGGCGGCCACGCAGGGCGCCCCCGCCGCCGGGGCCGTGGGCGGCTTCCCCGCCAAGGGCCTGGAGAGGCCGCCCGCCACCAGCGGCGATCCCTCCCGGGCCGCCCTGATGAAGGAGCTCGACGACCTCGGCCTGTGAGGGCCGGCACGAACGCCGCGCGAGGCGTACGCGGGCCTCGGACCGCGAGCCTTCCCCCCTGGGCGCCGGGCACGTCCGAAACGTACAAGAGCTCAGGCCGGGCCGGTGCCAGAGTGGGGGCATGCGTCAGAGACTCGACCTCATCACGCTCGGGGTGCCCGACCTCGGCAGTGTCAGGACCTTCTACCTCGACGGCCTCGGCTGGGAGCCCGCCCTGGAAGTGCCCGGAGAGATCATCTTCCTGCAGGTCGGCCACGGGCTGCTGCTGGGGCTCTTCGGGGCGGCCGACCTGGACGCCGACGTCGGCTCCGGTGAGACCGCGGGCCGCGCCGCCCCCTTCACCCTCGCGCTCAACGTGGACGACGAGGAGGAGGTGAGAGCGGTGATGGAGCAGGCGAGAAGGGCAGGGGCGACGATCCTGAAGGAGCCGCAGAGAGCCGACTTCGGCGGGTTCCATGGATACTTCGCCGACCCCGCCGGGTTCCGGTGGGAGGTCTGCTTCAACCCGGGCTGGAGCGTCGCTCCCGATGGGAAGGTCACTATCGTCCCCGTGTGACCGTCCTCATCGATCCGGCGGACCGGCCAGGGCCGCGTGGCCCGCTCGTCCCCCGGTGAAGGCGAGATCAGCCAGCTCGGCCCGTACGTTCGCGCGGGCCGCGGACTCCCACAGGTCGCGTGCCATCGGCGTGCGGTAAAGCGTGGGCATCGCGAGGAGGCTCTCCAGCACCTGTGAGCGGCCGGCCCGGAAGGCCTCGTCGGGCACGTGCCGGTACTCCTCCCGCACGGCGCGGGCATAGGCGTCGTACCCGGGCCCGGCGAGCACGGCGAGGTCGGCGTCGCACAGCACTTCGCCGTCGCGGTCGCCGGGCGCCGGGTCGTGGGTGGCCGTCAGCCGTACGAGCCTGGCCACCTCACCGACCAGCGCGGCGCCACTCCCTGAAGGCCGTGGAGACCGCGCCGGCCCGGAAGGCGCTCCCGGCAGCGGCAGGAGGCGGGGAAGGCGGGACTGCGCGAGCTGGGCGCTGCGCTCCTCGTCGCGGCCGGGCCTGCCGTCGTACACCGCGTCGTGGAACCAGGCGGCCAGCCGCACCGCCACGGGGTCGGCGGCGAGCACCGCGATCGGCTCGATCGCCGTGAGCACGCCCCGCAGGTGGTCGAGCGTGTGATAGCGCCGGTGCGGCTCAGCCCAACGGGCGATCAGCTCCGCCCCGACGGCCAGAGCCGCCGGGGACCCGCCCGCGAGCACCGACCACTCGACCGCTAGATCACGCATCCCCCAATCGTCCCATGCGTCCGCCCGCCCGAGGGCTCCCGTCCGGGCGAGGACGCCCAAGGCCCGACGGTGACCGGGAAGTCCTGGGAAGGCGGTCAGTCGGCGATGTAGGAGATCGAGCGCACCTCGTAGCCGCGCGCCGCGCTGCCACGGGTGTGCATGAACATGGCGCCGCCCTCGTAGGAGTAGGCGCAGGACTTCCCTCCCTTTTCGGGGTCGCAGCCCTGGAAGACGTAGCCGGGCCCGCCGAACCTGGTGCGGAACAGCGTCTTCACCGCGCCCGTGGAGGCGATCTCCCAGCCCCGGTTCCTGTCCCCCGCCTTCCACGCGCCGTACAGGTACTTCGCGGCCCTGTCGGCGGTGGTGAGGTGCCGTGACTCGTACACCTTGGCGACCGTGCCGCCCGAGACGATCATCCGGATGCCGTTCAGCGCGCCGGGCACGCGGACGCTGGTGTGGACGAACCGGCACGTGGTGCCGGCGCAGCCGTCGAACCGGTCAGGCGCCCGGTAGGCGTACGCGAACAGCGTCTTCACCGCCGCGGGGCTCGCCACGGCGGCCGCCGCGGTCCTGTCGCCCTTCAGCCAGGCCTTGAACAGCCTCTTCGCGACGCTCGCCGGGGCCGGCACCGCCTCCCGCGCCTTCACGGCCGTACCCGCCCGCGCCGCCGTGCGCGCCTCGGCGGGCACGGGGAGAACGAGCACTCCCGCCGCCGCCAGGACCACGGCCGCCTTCGATCCACGCATCGCCACTCCCTCTCCCCCGGAGCCTGTCCGGCTCCCGCAGGAAGACGCGGGAGCCGGCACCGGGGTTCACAAGATTCACCAGGCGACGATCTCCGGGCCTCCGGCGGCCCGCTCGTGATCGAGGGCTCCGCCACGCCGGGGTGAGGAAGCTTTCCGGGGGGTCGCGTAACCGGGCCGTGGAGAATCTTGGACCGACCATGGCGCGGCTTTCGGCAGTATTGACGGTGTGACCCTCCTCGAGCACCTTCCCCAGGACACCGGCCCCGACGCCCTCTTCGAGGCCTTCGCGGAATGGAACTCCCAGCGCGGGCTCACGCTGTACCCCGCGCAGGAGGAGGCGCTCATCGAGATCCTCTCCGGCAACAACGTGATCCTTTCCACGCCGACGGGGTCCGGCAAGAGCCTGGTCGCGGCGGGCGCCCACTTCGCCGCGCTGGCCGCCGGCGAGCGCACCTTCTACACCGCGCCCATCAAGGCCCTGGTGTCGGAGAAGTTCTTCGACCTGTGCGCCGTCTTCGGCACCGAGAACGTCGGCATGATGACCGGCGACGCCGCCGTCAACGCCTCGGCGCCCATCATCTGCTGCACGGCGGAGATCCTCGCCAACATCGCCCTGCGCGACGGCAAGGACGCCGACATCGGCCAGGTCGTGATGGACGAGTTCCACTTCTACGCCGAGCCCGACCGGGGCTGGGCCTGGCAGGTGCCGCTGCTGGAGCTGCCGCAGGTGCAGTTCGTCCTGATGTCGGCGACGCTCGGCGACATGACGCGGTTCGAGACCGACCTGACGCGGCGCACGGGGCGCGAGACGGCGGTGGTGCGCTCGGCGACGCGCCCGGTCCCGCTCTTCTACAGCTACCGCACGACCCCGCTGCACGAGACGCTGGAGGAGCTCCTCTCCACCCAGTCGGCGCCGGTCTACGTGGTCCACTTCACGCAGGCGTCGGCCATGGAGCGGGCCCAGGCCCTGATGAGCGTGAACATGTCGACCAAGGCCGAGAAGGAGGCGATCGCCTCCCTCATCGGCGGTTTCCGCTTCACGACCAAGTTCGGACGGGCGCTGTCCCGGCTCGTACGGCACGGCATCGGCGTCCACCACGCGGGGATGCTGCCGAAGTACCGGCGGCTCGTGGAGCGCCTCGCCCAGGCCGGGCTCCTGAAGGTGATCTGCGGCACCGACACCCTCGGCGTCGGCGTCAACGTGCCGATCCGCACGGTGCTGTTCACCGCGCTCAGCAAGTACGACGGCAACCGGGTGCGCCTGCTGCGCGCCCGGGAGTTCCACCAGATCGCCGGGCGCGCGGGCCGGGCCGGCTTCGACACCCTCGGCTACGTCGTCTGCCAGGCCCCCGACCACGTCGTGGAGAACGAGAAGGCCCTGGCCAAGGCCGGGGACGACCCCAAGAAGCGGCGCAGGGTCGTGCGCAAGAAGGCCCCCGAGGGCTTCGTGAGCTGGGGCGAGGAGACCTTCGAGCGCCTCCAGAAGGCCGAGCCCGAGCCGCTGAGCTCGCGGTTCAAGGTCAGCAACGCCATGCTCCTGGCCGTCATCAACCGCCCCGGCGACTGCTTCGCGGCGATGAAGAGCCTGCTCACCGACAACCACGACGAGCGCAGGGCCCAGCGCCGGCACATCAGCCACGCGATCGCGATCTACCGCTCGCTGCTGGCCGGCGGGGTCGTCGAGAAGCTGAGCGAGCCCGACGAGTACGGCCGCATGGCGCGCCTCACCGTCGACCTCCAGCAGGACTTCGCGCTCAACCAGGCGCTGTCGACGTTCGCCCTGGCGGCCTTCGACCTGCTGGACGCCGAGTCGGTGACCTACCCGCTGGACATCGTCTCGATCGTCGAGTCGACGCTCGACGACCCCCGCCAGATCCTGCACTCCCAGCTGAACAAGGCGCGCGGCGAGGCCGTGGCGCAGATGAAGGCCGACGGCATCGAGTACGAGGAGCGCATGGAGCTCCTCACCGAGATCACCTATCCCATGCCGCTCCAGGAGCTGCTGTTCGGCGCGTACGAGACCTACAGGCGCGGGCACCCGTGGGTGGGCGACTACGCCGTCAGTCCCAAGTCGGTCGTGCGCGAGATGTACGAGCGTGCGATGACGTTCACCGAGTACGTGCAGTTCTACGAGCTGGCGAGGTCCGAGGGCACGGTGCTGCGCTACCTCGCCGACGCCTACCGCACGCTGAGCCGCACGGTGCCCGACCACATGAAGACCGAGGACCTTCAGGATCTCATCGAGTGGCTCGGCGAGCTGGTGCGCCAGGTCGACTCCAGCCTGCTGGACGAGTGGGAGCAGTTGCAGAACCCCGCCGACGAGCTGGAGCGGCCCAGCCTGGAGGAGAACACCAGGCCGGTCACCGGCAACCGGCGGGCCTTCCGGGTCCTGGTGCGCAACGCCATGTTCCGCATGGTCGAGCTGGCTGCGCTGGAGCGGTACGACGAGCTGCGCGAGCTGGCCGACATCGACTGGGAGAGCGCGCTCGACGCGTACTTCGAGGAGCACGACGAGATCCGCACCGGCCCGGACGCGCGCGGTCCCGCCCTGCTGCTCATCGAGGAGGAGAAGGAGCTCTGGCGGGTCCGGCAGGTGCTCCACGACCCGGCGGAGGACCACGACTGGGGCATCAGCGCCCAGGTCGACCTCGCCGCCTCCGACGAGGAGGGCCGCGCCGTGGTCCACGTCATCGGCGTCGACCGCCTCTGACCCCTGCCCAGGTGAGGGCTCAGCCGCCCGAGGAGTCGAGCTCGGCGTCGCCGGGGACGGCGACGTCCCAGGGGTCGTCGAGCCAGCCGGCGGGCAGGTGGACCCGCTCGCGGGCGTTGGACTTGCCGCGCGGCCCGTCGGCGGCGTCCCCGGGCCACGGCTGGTCACCTGGCAGCAGGGCCAGGCGCTCGCCCAGCTCGGCCAGTGAGCAGGCGGTGGCGAGCTCGCGGCGCGGTTCCGCGCCGACGGTGAAGCCCTTGAGATACCAGCCGATGTGCTTGCGGAAGTCCAGGACGCCGTGGGTCTCGCTGCCGTAGAACTCCACGAGCAGCCCGGCGTGCCGCCTCATGGTCGCGGCCACCTCGCCCAGCGTCGGCCGTACGCGCTCCTGCCCGCCCTCGAAGGCGCTGTCGAGGTCGCGGAAGAGCCAGGGACGGCCGAGGCACCCCCGGCCCACCACGACCCCGTCACAGCCGGTGCGCTCCATCATGCGCAGCGCGTCGCCGGCGCTCCAGATGTCGCCGTTGCCCAGCACGGGGATCTCGGGGACCGCGTCCTTCAGGCGGGCGATCGCCTCCCAGTCGGCCGTGCCGCCGTAGTGCTGCACCGCCGTGCGGCCGTGCAGGGCGATGGCGCTCAGGCCCTCCTCGACGGCGATGCGGCCCGCGTCGAGGTAGGTCAGGTGATCGTCGTCGATGCCCTTGCGCATCTTCATCGTGACCGGGAGCGTGCCCGCGTTCGCCACGGCCTCGCGCAGGATGCGCCGGAGCAGGTCGCGCTTGTACGGCAGCGCCGACCCGCCGCCCCGCCTGGTGACCTTGGGCACCGGGCAGCCGAAGTTGAGGTCGACGTGGTCGGCCAGGCCCTCCTCGGCGATGATCCGGACGGCCCTGCCCACGATGGCGGGGTCGACGCCGTAGAGCTGGATGCTCCTGGGCCGCTCCCCCGGCTCGAAACGGATCATCGCGAACGTCTTGGGGTTGCGCTCGACCAGGGCCCTAGTCGTGATCATCTCGGAGACGTACAGGCCACCGCCCTGCTCGCGGCAGAGCGCGCGGAACGGGGCGTTGGTCACTCCCGCCATCGGCGCGAGGACCACCGGGGGCCAGACCTCGATCGCACCTATCTTCACCTGCCCATTTGTACCCCACCTCGAAGGAGGAGTGGTGAATCGCCTGGTCCGGCCCCCTGCCGCTTGGACCGGAGGGAGCACGGACGGATAGATTGGGGGGCAGGTGCCGTCGCACGTGACACCGGAGGCCGCTGGATGCTCCTGAGACTGCGTATCTCACTGTCCGACCGCCCGGGAACCCTGGGCCAGGTGACACGCGTCCTCGGGATCGCGGGTGCCGACATCATCCAGCTCGTCGTCCTGGAGCGCGGCGAGGGCCGGGCCGTGGACGACCTCACGGTCTACTGGCCCGACTCGGCCCCCCGCGACACACTCGTCCAGGGGCTCGAAAGCGTTCCCGACATCATCGTCGAAGGGGTGTGGGGCACCCGTGAGGCCCCGGGCACCTATCCCGAGCTGGAGATCCTCAAGTACATCACCACGGCCGGAGACCGGGCCCTGGCCACGCTGATCGACTCCATGCCCGTGCTGTTCAGCGCCGACTGGGCCGCCGCCGCCACCGAGAGGACCCCGAGGACCGTCGTCCACTCCAGCTGGCGTGCGCCGGACGACGTGCCGTTCCCCTCCATCACGCCGCCCCGGCCCGAGGCGCACACCCTGCCCTCCGGCCTTCACATCGTCGCGGCGCCCCTGCCGCCGCTCGCGCTCACGTTCCTGCTGGCCAGGGCCGACGGGCCGCCCTTCCACCGCATCGAGGTCCACCGGCTCACCCGGATCCTGGAGATCTTCCTGACCCTCCCGGCCGTCGAGCGCAGCGTGGCCCGCAACTTCCGCGGATCGGCCGCCGGTTAGGCACAGGCGCGGAAAACCCGCTAGAGTTCCGTGACGTCGCCGCGGGTGGGAAACCGCCCCGCGGAAGGCACGCGGACGTGGCTCAGCTGGTAGAGCATCACCTTGCCAAGGTGAGGGTCGCGGGTTCGAATCCCGTCGTCCGCTCGGAGAGGTCTCCACTCAGAGGCCTCGCCCTGGTGGAGTGGCCGAGAGGCGAGGCAGCGGCCTGCAAAGCCGCGTACACGGGTTCAAATCCCGTCTCCACCTCTGCGTGACGATCAAGCAAGGGCGATTAGCTCAGTGGGAGAGCGCTACCTTGACACGGTAGAGGCCACTGGTTCAATCCCAGTATCGCCCACCCCCGATTCCCCAGGTCGCCGACCTGGGGAATCCCTTTTCACCAGCGTCTTTCAGGGCAGGCGGCCGACGTGCGCGAGGGCCTGCTTCAGCAGGACGTCCTGCCCGCCGATCATCTCCTGCAGCACCTGCGGTGACGCGGCCTCCTGCGGCGTGAACCAGACGAGGTCGAGGGCGTCCTGCCGGGGGCGGCAGTCTCCCGCGACCGGCACCACGTAGGCGAGGGACACCGCGTGCTGCCGGGGATCGTGGTACGGCGTGACGCCCGGCTCCGGGAAGTACTCGGCGACGGTGAACGGCTGCGGAGAGATCGGGACGCGAGGCAGCGCCACCGGGCCGAGATCCTTCTCCAGGTGGCGCATGAGCGCGTCACGGACCCGCTCCTGGTACAGCACGCGGCCGGACACCAGAGCACGGCTGACCGTCCCGTCCGCTCCGATGCGCAGCAGCAGGCCGACATGCGTCACCGCTCCGGTGTCGTCGACGCGCACCGGCACGGCGTCGACGTAGAGGATCGGCATCCGGGAACGCGCCGACTCCAGCTCCCCAGGATCAAGCCAGCCGGGCATTGTTTCGGTCATTTCGGTCACCAGCCGATCGTACTTCGCTGCCGGTCCGGTGGTGTCACGGTCTCCCCTCGCACTCCGGCAGCCGGGCGCAGGCGACGAAGTGGTCAGGTTCCTCCTCAAAGAGGCCGCCCGAGGCCCCGCTGTCGTGGTACGGGCAGGACTCGACCGGCTCGGCGTCCTGCCAGGGCTCCCGCAGCCGGGGCACGGCCGCGAGCAGCTGCCGGGTGTAGGGGTGCAGCGGCCGGCCGAACACCTTCCCGGTCAGGCCCATCTCGACCACCGCGCCGCGCCGCAGCACCACCGTGCGCTCGGCCAGGTACGTGCCGAGCGACAGGTCGTGGGTGATGTACAGCACGCCCAGCCCGCGCGCCTTCAGCTCGGCCAGCAGGTTCAGCACGTCGATGCGCGTCGAGGCGTCCAGCATGCTGGTGATCTCGTCGGCCACCAGCAGCTTGATGTCCAGCAGCAACGCCCGCGCGATGAGCAGCCGCTGGAGCTGGCCGCCGCTGAGCTGGTGGGGGAACTTCCCGAGGATCTGGTCAGGGTTGAGCCGCACATCCTCCAGCGAGGAACGAACGCGGCCCGCCCACTCGGCCTCGGGCACGCCCGGGAAGTACACCTCCTTGATCATCCGGAAGACCCGGTCGGCCTTGAAGACGGGGTTGAACGTGCTGAAGGGGTCCTGGAAGACGCCCTGGACGTCGCGGTAGTACGCCTTGCCCGGCCTGACGGGGGCGCCGTCCAGGGTGATCGAGCCGCTGGTGGCGGGGGTCAGGCCGAGGATCATCCGGCCGAGCGTGCTCTTGCCGCTGCCGCTCTCGCCGATGAGCGAGACGACCTCGCCGGGCCGCACCTCGAAGCTCACGCCGCCCACGGCCGTCAGGGATCCGCCGCCGAAGGCCCCGACCTTGAAGACCTTCGTGACGTTGTCGAGTCTCAGCATCATGCCTTCCAGCAGGCGACGACGTGGTTGGGCTCGATCTCCACCGCCGGGGGCTCCTCGGCGCACCGGTCGAAGGCCAGCGGGCACCGCTCCCTGAACCGGCAGCCGGTGGGCGGGTCGAGCAGGGACGGGGGGCCGCCGGGGATGCCGGCCAGCTTCCGTTCGGCGTGGCGCACGCCGACCTCGGGCAGCGAGTCGATCAGGAGCTTGGTGTACGGATGGCGGGGCGCCTCGACGATCACCTTGGCCGGCGCCCTCTCGGCCACCTTGCCCGCGTACATGATCATGATCGTGTCGGCGATCTGGTAGGTGAGCGAGATGTCGTGGGTGATGAAGATCATGCTCTTCACCACCCCGTTGTCACGGAAGCCCGCCAGCGCCCGCGCCACGGCCTTCTGGGTGGAGACGTCCAGGGCGGAGGTGACCTCGTCGGCGATGAGCAGCGAGGGGTCGAGCAGCGTGGAGATCACCATCACCATGCGCTGCTTCATGCCGCCCGACAGCTCGATCGGGTAGCGGCCGAGCACCTCCCTGGACAGCCCGACCAGCTCCAGCCGCGCGTCGAGCTTGGCCGGGTCCGGCGCCACTCCCCTGGATCTCAGCAGCTCGGCGACCATCTTTCCGATCTTGCGGGTGGGGTTCATGGCGCTCATGGAGTACTGCGGCACGAGCGAGACCCGGTGGAAGCGGAAGGGGTTCATGCGCCGGTCGTCCCCGATGGGCATCACCTCGCCGTCCAGCTCGACCTCGCCGCCGATGTGGCGCATGCGCCCGTCCATCCGGATCAGGCTCTTGCCCAAGGTGGTCTTGCCGCAGCCGGACTCCCCCGCGAGGCCGAGGATCTCACCGTCCCCCACCTCGAACGAGACGCCGTCGAGCGCCCTCACCTCCCCCTTGAGCGTCTGGTAGTGCACCCTGAGATCGCTGACCCGCAGGCTCATATCTGCCTCAGTTTCGGGTTGAAGACCTCGTCGAGGCCCACGTTGGCCACGTACAGGGCGCCGACGATCGCGGTGATCCCGGCGCCGGGCGGGATGAACCACCACCACAGGCCCAGCTGCATCGCGCTCCACTGGCCGGCGTTCTGCAGCATCAGCCCGAGCGAGACGCCCTCGGTGGGGCCGAGCCCGATGAAGTCCAGCGACGAGGCGATCAGGATCGAGCCGCCGAAGAGCAGGATGAAGGTCATGAACAGGTAGGAGCTCATGTTCGGCGCGATCTCCCTGGTGATGATCTTCCAGGTGTTCGCGCCGCTGAGCCTGGCCAGGTCCACGAAGTCCCTGGTGCGCAACGAGAAGGTCTGCGCCCTGATCGCCCGCGCCGCCCACGGCCAGGAGGTCAGGCCGATGAACAGGGCCTGCGCGCCGACGCTGCGGATGCCGAGGTAGGCGTTGATGATCAGCAGCACGGCCAGGGCGGGCAGGACGAGGACGATGTTGGTCAGCATGTTGAGGATCTCGTCCACCAGGCCGCCCCGGTAGCCGGCGACGAAGCCGACCAGCATGCCGACGACCGCCGCGACCCCTCCGCCGAGGACCCCGACCAGGAAGGTGGTGCGCAGCCCGTACACGAACTGGGCGAAGACGTCCTGGCCGAAGGTCGTGGTGCCGAACCAGTACTCCCCCGACGGCGGCCGCATGGGCGGGCCGACGTACTCGTTCGGCTGCGCGGCGACCAGGATCGGACCCGCCAGCCCGAGCGCGAGGAGAGCGAGGACGATGCCGACCCCGATCAGCAGCTTGGCGTTGCGCAGCGCGAAGTACAGGGCCTCGCGCCGGACGCCCGGCGGGACCGGGGCATCGCGCGCCGGGTTTTCTTGCGGAAGAGCCGTCATGCCGACGCACCCGCCATTCCCGCCCTCGTACGCGGATCGACCACGACGTAGACGATGTCGATGATGAAGTTGGCGATCAACACGCCGAGGACGATGAACAGGAACGTGCCCTGCAACAGGAAGAAGTCCTGGTTCTGGATCGCCTTGAGGATCAGGCTCCCGAGGCCGGGATAGGAGAAGACGATCTCGGTGACGAGGGCGCCGGCCACCAGCACGCCGAGCTGGAGGGCCAGGCCGGTGATCTGCGGCAGCACCGCGTTCCTGAACGCGTACCTCCTGATCAGCCGCTGCGGGGCCCCGAGCGCCGACAGGTAGTTGGCGTAGTCGGACTCCAGCTCGTAGATGATCATGTTGCGCATGCCGATCGCCCAGCCGCCGAGCGCCACCAGGAACAGTGAGGCGAACGGCAGGGCCCAGTGGTGCAGCAGGTCCAGCACGAAGTCCAGGGACCAGTTGGGCCTGATCGAGAAGCTGTAGCCGCCCGCGACGGGGAAGATCCCGAGCACCACGCCGAAGCCCCAGGCCAGCAGGACGGCCAGCCACATGTACGGCGTCGCCGTCAGCACGTACCCCACGGGCAGGACGGTGTTGTCGAGCAGCTTCCGCCGGGCGGCGTAGGCGCCGAGCCGGTTGCCGGCGACCCAGCTCAGCAGCACCGAGGGGATCATCAGCGCCAGCGTGTACGGGACGGCGTCCAGGATGACCGTGCTCACCGGCGTGGGGAACACCCAGATGCTGATGCCGAAGTCACCGCGCAGCAGCGCGGCCCAGAAGCTCAGGTACTGCTGCCACAGGGGCTGGTCGAAGCCGAACAGGCTGGTGTAGTAGACGCGCATGGCCTCCACGGCCTCGGGCTGGGACACCCGGGCCCTGGCCAGCATGCTGGCGACCGGATCGCCCGGCATGAAACGCGGGATCATCCAGTTGATCGTGACGGCGACGACGAACGTCAGCCCGTAGATGAGCAGTTTCCGACCGAAATATCGACGCACGAGAAGTCTCCCAGAAAGGCCCCCTCCTCTTCGCGCCGTGCGAGGGAAGAGGAGGGGGCGGCATCATGCGGTCAGGAGGCCGCGGGCTGGAGCTGCGTGAGGGTCTCGAACCCGCCCATCTCCAGCCAGTTGCGCCACATCACCGGTGCGGACTTGGGCGCCCCCTCGGCCGAGGAGGGCCAGTTCTTCCACGTGCCGGTGCTGGACTGGGCCCACAGGCCGTTGTACCAGAGCGGGATGATCGGCAGCTCGTCCAGATGGATCTTCTCGATCGCCGAGACGGCCGCCTTCATGCCCGCGATGTCGTCGGTCTTGACCTGGTCCAGCTTCCGCACCAGCTCCCAGGCCGCCTTGTTCTCGTAGCGCCCGAAGTTGACCGTGTTCTGCACCTTCTGCACGGGCAGCTGGAACACGTACTGGTAGTAGGTGAACGGCGAGTTCGACAGCTGGCGCTCGTTGTTGATCACCAGGTCGAAGTCGCCCTTGCCGCGCTTCTCGACCAGCGCGTTGTAGTCCGGGAAGTCGGGCGTGACGCTGATGCCCGCCTCCTTGGCGCTGGCCGCGATCGAGCGCGCGGCCTCCATCCAGTCGGTCCAGCCCGACGGCACCATGAGGGTCAGGCTGAGCTTGGAGCCGTCCTTGTTCTCCACGAGCCCGTCGCCGTCGCGGTCCTTGTAGCCCGCGTCGGCCAGCAGCTTCTTGGCCTTGTCCTTGTCGTAGGAGAAGCCGCTCTGGCTCACCACGCCCTGGTCGACGAACTGGTCCCACTGGGGCAGCAGGCCGGTGGGGCTGGCCGCCTTCACCAGGTTCCCGTAGACGCCCTCCACGATCTTCTTGGTGTCGACCGAGGCCGCCAGGGCCTTGCGGAACGCCACGTCGTCCATGGGCTTCTTGGTGGTGTTCGGCACCAGCCACGCCGTGTTGGCCGACAGCATGTACGGCGGTTCCTTGTAGAACGTCGTGAGCCCGAAGTTGCCCTTGACCAGGTTCGCCACCCCGGGCAGGAAGTTGTTGCTGAGGTCCATGCCCTTCTGCAGCAGCAGGCCCATCGCGACCTCGTTGCTGGTGTTGACGATGTCGACGATGTACTTCGGCTTCGGGTCCATGTTGAGCGCGGTCTTGCCCCACCAGTCGTCGCGCTTGGTGAGAACGGCGCGGTCCTGGTCGTGGCCGGAGAACTTGTACGCGCCGGTGCCGACGGGGTTCTCGTTCACCCCGTTGAGCACGTCCTCCTCCGAGAGCTTGCCCCACAGGTGCTCGGGCACGATGGCCCGGTTGTAGAGGTTGAAGTCCCACTCCTGGTAGTTGGCCGTGGAGAAGGTGAACTTCACGGTCTGGTCGTCGGTGGCCTCGACGTTCTTCAGCCACTCCCAGACGTTGTGGTAGGGGATCGTCTCCATCTTGCCGAGCCCGAAGGTGAAGGCGACGTCCTTGGCCGTGAAGGGCGTGCCGTCCGACCACTTGACGCCGTCACGGATCTTGACCTCGTAGGTCGTGTCGTCGGTCCAGCCGCCGCTCTCGGCCAGCCACGGGGTGAGCTTGCCCGCGTTGGGGTCGAAGTGGAACAGGGTCTCGTAGACCAGGCCCTTCGTGCCCGTGGCCGAGTCCCACTCCCTGATCGGGTTGAAGTTCGCCGGCGGCCCCCACTGCGTGCCGCTGGTGTACAGCGTCTCGTTGCGCGGCAGGGCATTGGGGTTCGCCGGGCCGGCCGACGGCGCGCCCGCCGCCCCGGAGCCTTGGGGGGCAGGCGTCGATCCGCCGCCCGTACAGCCGGCGGCGAGCATGCCGGCCGCCAGGAGCGGGATCATGATCCGCACCCGCTTACGCATCTGTCTCTCCTTCCCCCGCCTGTGCGGCGGAGGTCCGCGTGCCTGCCAAGCCCCGATGGATCCGCTGAGCCCCGCGGAACTGTGAGAGCGCTCCCACGCTGCGACTCGCGCGCACACTCCCAGCTCTGAACCGCCGGTGGTCACACCTCGTTCGTGGTCGCGGAGCAGTCGGCCGGCGTGAGACCAGGACCGGGTCTCGACGTTTTTGCTGAACCGGATAAGTACCGAGAACGTAAAATTTCCTTGTCCGCCCTGTCAATAGCCGTGACACGTTCGAGACGTCGCGGCGGTGGACGCCCAGGACGCCGGTTATCGGCGGTGCCGAAGGACATCCCGCCGACCAGGGACGACGGCGGCCCGAAGATCCATCCGCGCCGCACATACCAGGATCAACCGCCGGACGGCGCCCCTCCGCGCCGCCCTCTGGACCCCTCGGGGACACCGGACATGAACCGATTCAGTCAGGAACGCTCACGGAACGGCGGCGACCGCCGATCGGACCCGGACGGGCCGGCCGTACGAGGCGGCGCTTGGGAGAGTGCGGGGATATCGCTTACCCGGACGTTGCCGTACAGTACCCTCGGTGCCAGTGTCGTCACCATAAGTGAACCGCAGCAGTCGTCGGCTCAAGAGAGTAGGCACGCCTATGCAGGCTTTCACACTGCCCGACTTCTACATGGCGTATCCCGCCAGGATCAACCCCCACCTGGAGCGCTCCCGCGAGCACAGCGAGGCCTGGGCCGCCCGCATGGGCATGCTCGACGCCCCGAAGCCCGGCGGAGGCGTCGTCTGGGACCAGGCGGCGCTGGCCGAGATGGACTACGCGCTGATGTGCGCCTACACCCACCCCGACTGCGACGGCCCCACCCTCGACCTGATCACCGATTGGTACGTCTGGGTGTTCTTCTTCGACGACCACTTCCTGGAGCAGTTCAAGTACTCCCGCGACCTGGCCGGGGCGAAGGCCTACCTCGACCGGCTTGAGTTGTTCATGACCGTCGAGGGGGAAACGCCGCCCGAGCCGGCCAACCCCGCCGAGGCGGGGCTGAAGGATCTGTGGGAGCGCACGGTCCCGTCGATGTCGCCCGAGTGGCGGCGGCGGTTCATCACCAGCACGCACAACCTGATGGTCGAGTCCATGTGGGAGCTCGACAACATCGACCGCGGGCGCGTCGCCAACCCCATCGAGTACATCCAGATGCGGCGCAAGGTCGGCGGCGCGCCGTGGTCGGCCAACCTCGTCGAGTTCGCCGCGCACGCCGAGATCCCCGACGGCATCGCCGCCACCCGCCCGATGCGGGTCCTGTCGGACACCTTCTCCGACGCGGTACACCTGCGCAACGACCTGTTCTCCTACCAGCGCGAGGTGCAGGAGGAGGGCGAGAACTCCAACGCCGTGCTGGTCTTCGAGCGGTTCTTCGACTGCCCGACGCAGGAGGCCGCCGAGCTCGTCAACGACCTGCTGACCTCCCGGTTGCAGCAGTTCGAGGCCACCGCGCTGACCGAGGTCCCCGCCCTGCTGGCCGAGCACGCCGTGCCCGCCCGCGAGCAGGCCGCGGTTGCGGCCTACGTCAAGGGCCTGCAGGACTGGCAGTCCGGCGGCCACGAGTGGCACGCCAGGTCCAGCCGGTACATGAACGAGGGCGCCGTCCGGGGGTCCTCGGCAGCCCTGCCAGGCCCCACGGGCCTCGGCACCACCGGCCTGGCGTTCTCCCCGGGGAGCCTCGGCCTGGAGCGCCGGGCCCGCCAGCACTCCCACCTGCCGTACCAGCCGGTGGGGCACCTGCGGCTGCCCGATCTGTACATGCCGTTCCCGATCCGCACCAGCCCGCACATCGACGGCGCGCGAGGCCACGCGGTCGGCTGGGCGCGCGAGATGGGCATGTTCGACTCGGTGCCCGGCGTGGAGCTCGGCGGCG
>NZ_JBEZFH010000091.1:0-26887 GCF_040649355.1 Sphaerisporangium sp. NPDC049002
CGTGGTCTTCCCCGCCCGGCGGTGGGCCGACCGTTTCTCCGTCGCGGCCCCCGCGGTGGCCGTCCCCGGGGGGTCGCGGGGGCGGGCCCCCGCCCCCCCGCGGGGGCCCGGGGCCCCCGCCGCAGGAGCAGGGGTCCCGCGGCCGCGGCGGCCAGCAGGCCGGCGCCGAAGGCGGAGGCGAGCCACGCGATGCTTCCCACGGGGACGCGCAGGTCGCGCGCCAGCATCACCAAGGTGGCACCGAGGCTCGTCACGCAGAACCCAAGGGCGGCCTGGGCGATTCCGACCTGGAGATCGCCGCGCGCGTTCCGCGCCGCCCCGGCCCCGCCCGCCCGCTCCTCGGCGGCTCCCGCCCCTTCCGTGCCTTTCCCGCCGACCGGTGAGCCGGTCGCGGCGTCCTTCGGCTCCCGTGAGCCGGTCCCGGTGTCGGTGGGAGGGGGTGAGCCGGGCGTGTCCTTCGATGTGGGGAGGTGGGCGGGTTCACTCATCGCGGTTCACTCTTCCCGTCTCTTCCCGTCTCGGGCCGTCCCAATGGCGAGCAGGACGGCGGTCCACGTCTCTCAGGTCCATTCGGCCCTCCCGGTTATACTCGTTGCACGAGCATAAGACGATGGGTGCTACCGATGGCAAGTGACAGACCCGAACGGGCACGAAACGCGCGGTGGCGCGCGGCGGCGGACGTGCTGGCGCAGGTGCGCAGGGAGCCGGGGATCACCCGAGCGTCGGTCGCCCGGCGGCTGAACCTCAGCACCGGCTCGGCCACCGAGATCACCGCGCGGCTGCGCGACCTGCGCCTGCTCACCGAGACCCCCGCACCGGTGCGAGGACGTGGGCGGCCGACGACGGTCCTCGCGCCTCATCCCTCGGGTCCGCTGGTCCTCGCCGCCGAACTGCGCCAGGAGGACTGGCGCTGCGCCGTGGCGACGCTGGACGGGCGGGTCGAGCACCTCCAGGCCGGCCGCCATGCCAGCCGTGACCCAGGTCCCGTGCTCGCCGAGCTGCGCCAGGTCCTCGACCGTTCGCGGCGGTGGTACGGGGAGCGGGTGCGCGCGGTCTCCCTCGCCGTGGCCGCGACGTTCGTCGACGGCCATCTCGTCCAGGCCTCCAACCTGGGCTGGGGCCCGGTCGACCTCACCGGGCTGATCGCCGGGTCCGGCCTGCCGCTGCTCGTGGGCAACGACGCGACCCTCGCCGGCGTCGCGGAGGCCCGCACCGGTTCCGCCTCGGGGGCCGCCACCGCCCTGCACCTGCTGGTCGAGGTCGGCATCGGCGGAGCCCTCATCGTCGGCGGGCATCCCGTGACGGGAGCGGGGGGCGCGGGTGGCGAGTACGGGCACATCCCCTTCGGTGACCGGCGGCTGCGCTGCCCCTGCGGCGCCCGCGGCTGCTGGGACCTGGAGGTCGACGGGCGCGCCCTCGCCCGCCACCTCGGCGAGCCTCCTCCGGCCGACCCGCATACGTACATGCGTGACGTGCTCGACCGCGCTCCCCGCGACGCGGCGGCCAGGCGGGCGGTGGCCGCCGTCGCCCGCGCGCTGGCGAGCGGCATCGCCGGGCTGGTCAACGCGCACGCCCCCGACGTGGTCACGCTGGGCGGGTTCGCCGGTCCTCTGCGCGCCGCCGCCCCCGCCGAGTTCGGCGAGGCCTACGCCGAGGGCCTGATGACCTTCCGCAGGGCACAGCCCCCGCCGGTCCTCGACGCGGCGCACGGCGACGAGGGCGCGCTGCGCGGCGCGGTCGCCGTCGGGCTCGACCACGTCACCAGCGAGGCCGCCCTGGCCTCCTGGGCGGAGCGGCACCCCCGGTGAACCCGGCCATCGGCCAGTCGTCGTCCTCTACACGCCCGGCTACCGGCTGCGCCTCAGGAGCATCGGGAGCAGCCTCGACCTGGCGTGCTTCTCGAAGTCTCCGGCGTCGTTGACCCTCGGGAAGGGCTCGGCCGGCACCGGTACCTCCAGGAACGCGCACAGCGGCTCCCAGCCCTGGCGGACCTCGAAGACGAGCAGCCGCTCGGGCGGGATGGCCGCCCTGACCTCTTCGATGTGCGCCTGGAAGGTCTTCATCGCGTGCTCGGGGTCGCCCATGCGCCCGCCGAACACCCGCCTGTCGACGGTCAGCCGGCTCATCTCGCCGAACGCCGCGAAGTCGGTGCCCAGCAGGGAGGACACCCGCAGCATCGTCTTCCCCACCAGCGTGCCGCTCCGGCCGCGCTGCTTGAGGATGGTGGCGTTCATGCTGTCCAGCCAGCGCCGGGGATCTCGTACCGTGAGGACGACCTTGGCCTCGGGGTAGTGCTCGGCGAGCTCACGCCAGTAGGCGGCGGCGGGCCAGTCGACGCATGAGCCGTAGCCGCCCATGAGCGCGTCCCAGTCGGCCCGCTGTCCCTGGGCGATGGCCAGCCAGCGGTGGATCTGGCCGGGGTTGGTGAAGACCTCCGTCATGTGGTGGCACGGCCCGAAGCCCAGCCGCTCCAGGGCGGTCTTGAGGGACAGCGTTCCGGTACGGCCGAACCCCGCGCCGATGACCCGCATATTTCCCACCATTCCGATCGGGAACTGCCACAACTGGCAACGTGACCATGTTCCATCGACGGGGGAGGGCAGGCAAGCGGATGTGTCACGGCACGGGTTCGCGAGGACCGGTGACCGGCCGGGTGGACGAGCCTCGTCGGAGGTCCTGGGGCCTGGCCGTCAGAGGGTCACCGGCAGCGCGGTCAGCCGCCAGGTGCCCGGGTCGGGGGCGCGCAGCTCGTCCGGGGAGGCGGCGAGCGCCAGGCCGGGGAAGCGGCGCAGCAGCCCCGTGAGCGCGACCTCGGTCTGCACGCGGGCGAAAGACGCCCCCAGGCAGAAGTGCGGGCCGTGAGCGAAGCCCAGGTGGCCCGCCCCGCCGCGCCGTCCGACGTCGAACCGGTCGGGGTCGGCGAACGCGCGTGGGTCGCGGTTGGCGGCGGCGACCGCGACGGTGACGGCCTCTCCCTTGCGCACCGGCACGCCGTGGAGCTCGATGTCCTCCCGCGCGTAACGGGGGATCGAAAGCAGCGTCGGACCGCACCAGCGCATCAGCTCCTCGACGGCGAGCGGCATGAGCCCGGGATCCTCGCGCAGCACGGCGAGCTGCCCGGCGTGGGAGAGCAGGGCAAGCACGGCGTTGGCGATGAGGTTCGTGGGCGTCTGCCCCGCGAGGACGAGTTGCCAGCCCAGCGTGACCATCTCGGTGTCGTCGAGCCGGTCGCCGTCCTCGGCCTGCGCGCGGATGAGGTCGGAGACCAGGTCGTCGCGGAGCTCACCGCGCCGGCGCGCCACCGCGGCCTTGGCGCCTTCCATGATCCCCGGCACGGCCTCGGCGAACCCCTTCCCCGAACCCGCCGCCACGGTGGCGCCGTACGCGCGCCACCGCGGGCGGTCGGGCTCGGGGATGCCGACCAGCTCGCAGATGACGTCCATCGGCAACGGCCGCGTCAGGTGGGTGAACAGGTCGACAGAGCCGTCCTCGACATGGCCCGGCAGGTCGTCGAGCAGCCTCTCGACGATCGGCTCCATCCTCGGCCGGAATTCCGCGGCGCGGCGCGCGGTGAACGCGGGGGCCACCAGCCTGCGCAGCCGCGCGTGCTCCGGCTGACTCATCTCGGTCATGGTCCGCATGTACGGCAGGCAGTCTTCGGGCACGTCAGGCCGCATGAAGCTGTTGGCGTTGAGCTCGAATCGCGGGTCGCCCAGCATCGCCCTGCCGTCCTCGTGCCGGGTGAGGGCCCACATCGGGAGACCGGGGATCAGCAACCGCGCCAGCGGGGACCGCTCCCGGGCGCGTCCGTAGACGGTGAAGGGGTCGCGCATGACCTCGGGGTCGGTGAGGTCGATCTCGGGGACGCCGCTCATGGTTCCTCCCATAATTGAAATGTCATGAACATATGATCTCATCATCTGAATGGTGACGGTATCTTGGATCGGCGCGCGTGGCAATCGCGGGCGACGGGAGACGGGGAGGACGATGGGCCGGCTCACCAGGGCGGAGATGCGCGAGTTCAACCGTGCCAAGGTGCTGGCCGCCGCCAGGGACGAGTTCACCGAGAGGGGCTTCCGCGACGCCAAGATCGACGGCATCGCCGAGCGCGCCGGGCTCACCCGAGGCGCGGTGTACTCCAACTTCCCCGGCAAACGGGCCCTCTACTTCGCCGTCCTGGCCGACCTCGCCGAACGCGCGCCCGAGGAGCCGTACCCCGGGCACGACCTCGCCGGGCGCGCGCCCGGACCGCCTCACGGGCACGACGTCGCCGGGCGCGCGCCCGGACCGCCTCACGGGCACGACGTCGCCGGGAGCACGCCAGAGGCGTCCGACCCCGGGTACGGCCCTGGCGGGCGCATCCCCGAGGCGTCTCGCGCCGAGGGCGGCCGCTCCGCCCGCGAGGCGCTCGGCGCGTTCGCTCGCGTCTGGGTCGCGCGCCTTCCCCTCGCCACCGACGAGCAGAACGGCCCGGCCAGGCTCGGCATGGACCTGATGCCCGAGGTCCTCGCCGATGAGCAGACCCGGCTGCCGTTCGCGCAGCTCATGAAGCTGGACGCGATCCTGCTCGGGCTGGCCCTGGAGCGCCTGAGCCCATCCGGCGCGCCCGCGGCCCGCCGGATGCACGTCGCGGAGGCCGTGCTCACGACCCTGCACGGCGCGAGCCAGATGGCCGCCGCCGCGCCCGGCTTCATCGAGCCTTTCAACGTCGTCAGCGTCTGCGAACAGCTGGCGGGCCTTGAGTTCGACGACGTGTGGGCGCCCCCGCACCTGCCCTGGGTGCCGAAGGCACGGCCCGTGGACGAGGCGTGGTCGCCGCCACAGATGATGGACGCGGTGAGCGGCGAGCCCGCGCCGCTGGCGGCCGACGGCGTCGTGGCGATCCTCGGGCTGCACCGGCTCGAAGCCGCCGAGGAGGCGGTGCGCGCCGCGCCGCCCGGAGCCGAGGTCACCGCCGTCCTGGTCACCGGCGACCCCGACGAGTTCGCGCCGCTGGCCCGGCTGGTCATCGCCGACCTGCGCACCTGCCTGCGCGCGGCCTTCCCGCCGTCGGCCTGGCCGCGCCTGCGGGTGGTGTACGACGAGTCCGGTGAGCTCGCCGCGAGAGCGGGCGTTCCGGCGGTGAGCGACGGGACCGAGGCCGCGATCCGCGTCGAAGGGAGCCGCGTCGTCGCCCGGGCCGACGGGCACGGCGCGTGCCACGCGGCCGCGACCGCCGGCCGGGCCAAGTAGTTGATCTACAAAGTAAAGGCCGTCGACCTATAAAAAACCCTAATTACCTACCGGAAAACTTCCGCGACCGCCGGAATCCATCTACAGTGGCAAGGCACCTGTGTCGAACAGATCACCGAACCATGCGGCACCGCGCCGCGTTCCCTCCCCGTCCTGAAGGACGGGGTCTCCACGCTGGAGGTATCTGATGAAGATCGGCATCATTGGGGCCGGCAACATCGGCGGCAACCTCACCCGCCGTCTCACCGCTCTGGGCCATGAGGTCGCCGTCGCCAATTCGCGCGGCCCCGAGACCCTCACCGAGCTCGCCGAGGAGACCGGCGCCACCCCCGTCGCCGTCGAGGAGACCACGCGCGGCACGGAGGTCGTCATCGTCGCCATCCCCGTGAAGAGCGTTCCCCACCTGCCCGCCGGCCTCTTCGACGGGGTGCCGCGGAGCGTCGCGGTCATCGATACGGGCAACTACTACCCGAAGCAGCGGGACGGCCTGATCGCCTCCATCGAGGACGGCCTGACCGAGAGCCGCTGGACCGAGCAGCACCTCGGCCACCCCGTGATCAAGGCGTTCAACGGCACCTACGCCCAGCACATCCTCGACCTGCCGCGACCCAAGGGGACCCCCGGCCGCGTCGCATTGCCGATCGCCGGTGACGACCAGGCGGCCAAGCAGGTCGTCCGCGACCTCATCGACGAACTCGGCTTCGACACCGTCGACGCCGGAGGCATCGACGAATCCTGGCGCCAGCAGCCCGGCACGCCCGTGTACGGCCAGTCGGTGGAGGCCGACGCCATCCGCGACCTCCTCGCCAAGGCGACCCCCGAACGCACCGACGACTTCCGCGCCTGACCCGGGCCGGGAGCCATTGTCGATGCCGCGCGCAGGAGGAGGGCGGGTTCACGGCGGTTGGGTCTGCCAGGGCCCTCAGGGTGCTTCGGACCGCTCGGCCGGCGTGGTCAACGACAGGGGCTCCCGGTGTCGCGCACGGTATGGGTGATTTCGGCGGGCGCCGGTCCTGGATGCAGGATTCCGAGCCGCTGTGTGGCCCGGGTCATCGCCACGTACAGGTCGTTGTGTCCCCGGGGTGAGGCGGTCAGGATCGCGGCCGGATCGGCGATCAGCACCGAGTCGAATTCGAGGCCTTTGGCCTGCTTGACCCCCAGGACCACGACCCGGGCCGTCAGATCGGGGTGGGGGCCGAAGGCGGCGTCGGGGAGCGTCGCCTGGATCGCGGCGGCCAGTTCGGCGGCCCGTTCATCGGGGACGATCACCGCTCGCCGTCGCCGGACCGCGCGCCGGAGGCGATGTCCAGAACCCCTTGGGCATACGCGATGCGCTGGGCACGTTCTCGCGCCGCCCGTGCCCGAACGGCCCGATCGTCGACGCCGAGCAGTTCGGCGGCCTCGTCCAGCAGGGGCACGTCGGCCGTACTCCAGCCGCCGGGGGCCCGGATCAGCGATGCGCGCTCGGACTCGCTCAGCTGGGGCGCATCGCGTTGACGAAGAACGGTCGCGCCTGATTGTGCGGCAAGCCGGAGGCGCGGGCTTGTGCCGCGGCTCGCGCGCAGGCGTCGGGGTCCACGTGCAGGATGTCGGTACCGAACGCGAAGGAAACGCCGACGCCAGGCGGTGCCTGTCGCTCGCGTACGGCGGCGGCCAGCACCTCGGCCATCACCGCGCGGCCCACCAGCACGCCGTGGTGGTCGGATCGGATGATCGCGTCCTGTTCGGCCTGCAAGGTCGCCACGATTTCGCGCATCAGGCCGGTCCGTTCGGCATTCAGCGCCGCGAGCAACACGGCCTCCCCGGCCAGAGCCTCCGTAGCGGGTGATCTGCCGCCGTCGGCCGCAGGACTTGGCCATGACATCTTCTGAGCCTCGCCCCCTGCTCCCGTCACCGGCCCGCCGGTCGAGGGCCGTGGTGAGTCATCGGCCGCACCCCTGGTATGTCAGGTGAGCATGTCCAGGATGCGCCGCTCCTTGGCCGGGTCGATGCCGTGCCGAGGCCTGTCGGGCCGTGGCACGGGGTCTCCTTCGGTCTGGAGCCAGGCCCAGGTGTCGGCGACCGTCTCCTGGACCGGGCGGCAGGTGAGTCCCGCGTCGTGTGCGGCCGTTACGTCGGAGTCGTGCATGCCGCCGTACTCGGCGTCCTGGGGCAGCCAGATCGGCATCTCGGTCCACGGGGCGACGCCGGCCTCGTCGAGCACCTCGGGGGAGGCCCAGACCAGCTCCGCGTCCGACCCGGTCACCTTCACCGCCGTTTCGAGCAGTTCGCCCATGGTGGTGAACCCGGGGCGGCTCACGGTGTTGAACGCGCCGGCGACACCACGCTCGGCGGTGCCGAGCATCCATTTCGCCAGGTCCCGGGCATCGATGTACTGGAGCGGGCGGGAGGGGCCGCCGGGTGCCAGGACCCGTCCGCCGCGCGCGATGCGGCGAAGCCACCAGGGCAGCCGTCCGATGTTCTCGTACGGCCCGAGTATCAGCCCGGCGCGGGCGAGCAGGGCCCGGTCGCCGAAGGCGCGCAGGACGGCGAGTTCGCCGCCGCGTTTCATGGCGGCGTAGTCCTCGCCGTCGGCGGAGTCGGGGTCGCCCTCGACCAGCGGGGCGTGCTCGTCGACGCCAAGGGGGAACGGCCAGCGGTAGACCGATCGGCTGGACACGTACCCGTAGTGACCGGTGCGGCCGGTGAGCAGCTCGCAGGAGTCGCGGACCACGCGTGGTGCGCCGCTCCAGGCGTCGATGACCGCGTCCCAATGCCGGTCTCCGAGCGCGCGGCGCAGCGCGCCGGGGTCGGTGCGGTCCACGGTGATCGGGTCCACCCCCGTGGCCGGGGGTCGGCTCATTCCTCTGTTCAGCGTGGTGACGTCATGGCCGCTCGCCAGTGCCGTTTCGACGACGGCCCGTCCCACGAAATGCGTGCCACCGAGTACAAGAAGCCTCATACGGGCCATCCTGGGCTTCCTCGTGACCGGCGGCACCTCGAATTCACCACGGGCGTAGTCCGGGGGAGCGGTCACCAGCGGTTACAGCGCGATGAGCCCGGCGTTGGCGGGTTCGAATCCGCAGGCGTCGAAGTAGAAGCCGCGCAGGTGGTCCTCGAAGTCCACGTGCAGCCACTCACATCCGGCGGCGCGTGCCTCCTGGGTGGCGATGGCGACCAGTCGCGTCGCGACGCCGTGGCGTCGATGGCGCGCGGTGACCAGGGTGTCGAGGAGGAAGGCGTGGACGCCGCCGTCCCAGGCGACGTTGACGAAACCGGCGAGCCCGCCGTCCTGCCGGGCACAGACCCATCCCAGGCTGTGCCGGTTCACCTGCGTCCACCAGTCGTCGGCCGGCGGGGCGTGCTGGAAACCCTCCGCGTGCAGGGTGTTGACCTCGGTGTTGCCGAAGGCGCCGCGCCATTGGTACGTGATCGTCATACAGGCGATTGTGGGCGGGCCCGGCCATGCCGGCGACAGGTTTTCGGCCGGTGACGAGCACCGCCTCGAAGGAGTACCACGTCGACCAGGCGGTCACGGGCACCCGCGACTCCGCGGGTGCCCGTCGGCCTATCGGTCGGGGGGTGTGTCAGGCCCCGAGGGACTCCGCGGCCAGCGCGGTGCCCTCCAGGCGGGCGGTGATCTTGGCGAACGCGATCTCACGGGAGGTGGAGGTGTCGTCGGCGAACGGGGAGAACCCGCAGTCGTCGCAGCTGCCGAGCTGCTCGGCCGGGATGTACCGGGCGGCCAGGAGCAGCAGGTCACGGACCTGCTCGGGCGTCTCGACCCGTGGGTCGATCGGGTCGGTCACGCCGACGAAGACCTTCGCCCCGGAGGGGAGGTTGTCGCGGATGACGCCCAGCACTCGCTCGGGGTCGGGCTCGCTGGCCAGCTGGATGTAGAAGTTGCCGGCCCGCAGGCCGAACAGTTTCGGCAGCAGGCCCGCGTAGTCGACGTCCAGGCTGTGGGTGGAGTCCTGGTCCCCGCCGGGGCAGGTGTGCACGCCGATGCGGGACCGTTCGGTTTCGCTGAATCGTTCCAGCACCTGGTTGTTGAGGGTGACGAAGTCGTCGAGCAGGCCGCCGCTCGGGTCGAGCTTGAGCGACAGCCTGCCCTCGGTGAAGTCGAGTTGCACCACATGGGCGCCGGCGTCCAGGCAGCCGCGGATGTCCGCCTCGGCCTCGGCGGTCAGGTCGTCAAGGAAGGTCTTGCGCGGGTAGTCGTCGATGCCGTCGGCGGGGTAGAGCAGGCTCAGCGCCGAGGGGGCGATGACCGCCTGTTTCACCGGCAGGGCGGTGTGGCGCTGTGCCTCCCGCAGGTAGGTGTCGGCGTGCACCTGGTAGCGGAACGGCCCGGAGGTCAGGCGCGGCAGCTGCCGGGTGTGGCCGTCGGCGAAGGGTATGACGGCGCCGTCGGGGCTGAGGCCGTCCAGCCCGGTGATCGGGTAGGTGGCGAAGCTCGGCTTGGACTGCTCGCCGTCGACGACGACCGGGCAGCCGAGCCGCTCCAGTCGTGCGATGGTGTCGGCGACGGCCTCGGCCTGCAGCGCGGCCAGCTCGGCGTCGCCGATCCGGCCTTCGGAGTGGCCGGAGAGTGCGGCCAGCAGAGCGGGGGGTCGAGGGAGACTTCCGATAGGTTCGGTAGGAATGCCCATGGGGGAGAGCCTAGATAACAATCTGTGGCTAAGCAATCACTGATCTCATCTCGTGACGCTCGGCGCGGCGGGTGCGAACCGATGCCGGTGGGCGTGGTTCCCCGGTGGTTCCCCCGCTGGGAGGGGCCGTTCGCGCAGGAGATGGTGGGGCCGCGCTCGCGGGCTCTGTGGGGGTCATCCAGGGTGGTGGAGGGCGTCGCTCAGGGAGGGGAACACCTCGAACAGCGACGTCAGGCCGGTGATGGCCAGCCGCCGTCTCACGTTCGGTGGCGGGCCGGCGAGCAGGAGCCGGATGCCCGATGCCTGGCAGCGCTTGCGGGCGTGGAGGAGCTCGCCCAGTCCTGCGGAGTCGCACAGTCCGATCTCCGAGAGGTCGATGATCATTCTGGTGGCCTCCGGGGTGCGCGCGGCGGTCTCGACCTGGTCCCGCAAGGCGGGGGTGGAGCTGAAGTCCAGGTTGCCGATGGCGCGGATGACGAGCGCCCCGGTGCCGGGGAGGGCGAAGAAGGAGTCGTGCTCGGCGTCCATGGCGATGATCGGCCCTTCTGCGGGAGCGCACTTCCCGGATGGACCCCTGTCCAGGCGGAAACCTTCGCCTTCCCTAACCGCACGCGCCGGTTTGTAACCCGCCCGCGTACCTCTTTGCCCAAAGGTGGCCTCTGTCTGCCTCTGCCTCTGCCTCTGCCTCTGCCTCTGCCTCTGCCTCTGCCTCTGCCTCTGCCTGGGCCGCTCGCCGGGAGCGGCCCGGTGGGGTGGCTCAGCGGGTGGGCTGGGTGGGGTGGGGGGCGTCGGGGACCATGCCGATCATGGTGTTGGTGATGGCCCACCGTTCGTGGTCTCGCCAGGCGCCGTCGATGAACAGCATTTCGGGGGCGTAGCCCTCGCAGCGGAAGCCGTGGCGCCGGACCAGCTTCAGGGAGGCGTGGTTGTCGGGCTGGATCTGGGCCTCCAGCCGGTGGAGTCGTAGCTCCTCGAACGCGTAGCGCAGCACCAGGGCGAGGCCTTCGGACATGTACCCCTGGCCGGCCGTGGGAGCGAAGGCCGCGTAGGCGAGCGAGCCGTTCTGGAAGCGCCCGCGGATGATGCTGTTGATGTTGACGTTGCCCGCGATGGCGCCGGTGTCGCGCACGCAGACCAGCAGGCTCTCGGCCGACAGCGGGTCGTCGAATCGTCCGAGGTAGGTCTGGAACTCCTGCGGTGTGGTGGGAAGGGACATCCACGGATGGTGCAGGCCGACGCTGGCGCGGGCCAGGGCGACGAACTCGTCTTGGTCGTCGTGGGTGAGCCTGCGCAGGGTCACCCGGGAGGGGCCTTCCCGCCCGTCGCCGGGGAACGTCCCGGTCGCCGCCTGTCCGGTTCCTACGACCCCGTCGTCATCGATCACGGACGGAACCGTATCGCGGCGCGTCGCCCGGCCGGCCGGTACGCGGGGCCCGCCTGCCGGGAAGGCGGTCTCCGGCGCGCCGCCCACGGGTCCACGAGACACCACTTTCACAACCTACCCGGCGGCGACGCCGCCGAGAGCATCTCCACCCCTGGACGTGCGTAATCGGACATATCGGGTAGAAACCACATAAGGTATCCACTAGATCTTCGGGGGTCATCATGACCGTAGAGCACACCGGCAGGACGGCTCAGGACGTGATGCACGAAGGGGCCCTGTGCATCAGCGAACGCGACAGCCTGCGCATGGCCGCGCAGATGATGCGTGATCTGCAGGTCGGCTCGCTGCCGATCTGCGGAGACGACGACAGGCTGAAGGGCGTCATCACCGACCGGGACATCGTGGTCAAGTGCTGCGCTTCGGGCGGGAACGTCGACGAGACCACCGCCGGGGAACTGGCGAGCGGCCTGGTGTGGATCGACGCCGATGCCAGCCTGGAGGACGCGCTGGCCACGATGGAGCAGCACCAGATCAAGCGCCTGCCCGTGATCCGCGATCACCGGCTCGTCGGCATGATCACCGAGGCCGACCTGGCCAGGAACCTGCCCGACGGCGAGCTCGCGGAGTTCGTCCATCGCGTCTACGCGGGCGTCTGAGCGAGGGGCGGCACGCCCGCTGTGCTTCGCTACCTGAGCAGGGACCGCCTCGCGATCGTGGCGGCCCTGCTGGCCCCGCCGGCCGTCTCGGCGGTGCTTCTACCGTTTCGTACGGGCCTGTCGAACACGAACGTGGCCCTCGCGCTGGTCGTCGTCGTGGTCGCGGTGGCCGCCACCGGCAACCGCCTGGCGGGGGCGCTCGCGGCGGTGTCGGCCGCCGTGTGGTTCGACTTCTTCTTCACCTCGCCCTACCAGCGGTTCACCGTCGCCCGGGCTTCGGACATCCAGACCGCGGTCCTGCTGCTCATCGTGGGGCTGGTCGTCTCGCAGCTGGCCGCCCGGGCGCGGCGCCTGCGGGTGGTCGCCGTCACCGACGCCGCCTACCTGGCCCAGATCCACGACACCGCCGAGCTGGCCCAGTCGGCGAGGTCGCCCGACACGGTGGTCGACCACGTCAGGGGCCAGCTCACCGGCCTGCTGCACCTGCGCGGCTGCCGCTTCCAGTACGGGACCCTGATCGGCCATCCACCCCGTCTCGAACAGGACGGCACCGTGGTCTGGGGACACCGGCGCTGGGACGTCGACCGCCTGGGCCTTCCGGACGAGGAGGTCGAGCTGCGCACACTGGGAAACGGTCACTTCTACGGCCGGTTCCTGCTCGATCCCACGCCCGGGGCCGTGCCGCCGCTGCAGGCACGGCTCGTGGCGGTCACCCTCGCCGACCAGGTGGGGGCCGCGCTCGACACCGCCGCCAACGGCTAGGGCGCTCGTCACCGGCCCATCCAGGTCGTCTCCTGATAAATGCGGCATGGGGCACGTTTTATCGCATGTCGCCCCGGGCGTTGGGTGGTGATGGGACCCGCCCGGTGACAATTGAGGGAGTCACCGCCTGCGGGGGCCGTGCCAAAACTGCAAAAGGGGACAGGCACATGAACACTCGTCTTCTCGCCCTTCCGGTCGTGGCGGCGCTGTCGCTCACGACCGCCCACGGCACATCGGCCGGAGCGGCCACGGACGCCGCCCTGACGCGGGGCGCCGTCCAGGCGCCGGCGCGACCGCCGTCCGCACCGGTCGGGCCAGGGTGCTCTTCCCTGCCGCAGTCGGGCCCCGGGAGCGTCGCCGACCTGGCGCGGCTCCGGGTGGTCACCGCCGCCTCGCACAGCCCGGACCTTTCGACCTTCTACTCGGCCGTCAACAAGGCGGGCCTGGTGAACAAGCTGAACACCACCAAGGACATCACCGTGTTCGCGCCCACCAACGACGCCTTCAACAAGCTCGGGAAGCGGAAGCTGGACAAGCTGCTCGCGGACAAGAACGCGCTGACCAAGGTTCTCACCTACCACGTCGTGCAGGGCGGGAAGACGCCCGCCGACCTCAAGAAGGGCGGCTTCGCCACCCTGGAAGGCGGCAAGATCACCACTCGTGGCTCCGGTGACAAGATCAAGGTCAACGACGCCCACATCGTCTGCGGCGACCTGCGGACCCGCAACGCCACCGTCTACGTCATCGACGGGGTCCTGACGCCCAAGAAGTGAGGGTCGGCCCGGGTCTAGGGGCTCTGGGGGCCCCGGTAGGGCAGGGTCTGGCTGTACACGATGCTGGTGGTCGTGCTGCCGAACCGGGCCAGCTCGTTGATGAGCTGTTCGAGGTGGGCCATGGAGGTCGCGGCGACCTTCAGCGTGTAGCAGTCGTCGCCGGTGGTCCGCAGGCACTCAAGGATCTCGAAGCGCTCGGCGAGCAGCCGGTGCAGGGGCTCGTGGCGGCTGCCCGGGTACTTCAGGCGCACCACGGCCAGCACGGCGAGACCCACCTTCACCAGGTCGACACTGGCGTGGTAACCGGTGATGACGCCCGCCGTCTCCAGCCGCCTGACCCGCTCGGTCGCCGCGGAGGCGCTGAGGTTGACCCGCCGGCCGAGCTCGGTGAGCGGGATGCGGCCGTCCCGCTGCACCTCGGCCAGGATCGACCAGTCGGTCGCGTCAAGACTCTCGGTCATTGGGCAAAGATACCGGCAGATCCACGGCCCATCGGCCCGTACGCCGGGAGGAATCCCTTCCAGCCGTTGACGATCACTGGATAGCCTTGACCAGTGCAAATAGGTGTGAATGTCCCGAACTTCGGGCCTGGTACCGACCCAGGCGTGCTGAGGAGCTGGGCGCAGACGGTCGAGGGGCTGGGCTTCGACCTGCTGATGGTCTCCGACCACGTCGCGGTGACGCCCGACGTCGCCGAGCAGTACCCTGCGCCGTTCTACGAGCCCTTCACCACCCTGTCCTGGCTGGCCGGTGTCACCCGGCGCGTCGGCCTCGGGACCACCGTGCTCGTCGTGCCGTACCGGCACCCGCTGCTCATCGCCCGCATGGCCGCCAACCTCAACCAGCTCAGCGGGGGGCGGCTGGTCCTCGGCGTCGGCGTCGGCTGGGCGCGGCAGGAGTACGCCGCGCTCGGAGCCCCCTTCGAACAGCGGGGGAAGCTGACCGACGAGCACCTTGAGGCGGTGCGCGCCGCCTGGGAGGACGACCAGGACTACCGCAGCGGGCGGATACCGATCTGGGTCGGCGGCAACAGCGACGCCGGCCTGCGCCGGGCGGTACGCCTCGGCGACGCCTGGCACCCGCTGAGGAACACCCTCGGCTGGCTGCGCGAGGCCCGGGACCGGCTGAAGGCCGCCGCCACCGAGCAGGAGCGGCCGGAACCCGCGCTGACCCCCCGCATCGCCCTGCGGCTCACCGAGTCGCCGGTCACCGGCCCGGAGCGGCTCGCCGGCGAGGGCACCATCGACCAGATCCTCGACGACCTCGAACAACTGCGCCTTCTCGGCGCCGGCACCGTCGTGCTCGACCCGTTCAACGGCGACCCGGACGAGACCCGCCACCCGCATACGGCGTGGCAGGCGCTCGCGACCGTGGCCGCGCACCGCGGGCTCGGCACACACCACACAGGAACGGAACGACAGTGACACACGACGACGAACGCCTCCTCCGCAGGGCCATCGAGCTCGCGAGCACCGCGCGGACGGGCGGAAACCCGCCGTTCGGGTCGCTGCTGGCGGGGCCGGACGGCACCGTGCTCGTCGAAGAGCGCAACACCGTCCTCACCGACCATGACATCACCGCCCACCCCGAGCTGAAGCTGGCCAGGTGGGCGGCCCGCGAACTCGACCCCGCCGCAGCGGCGGCCACCACGATGTACACCAGCTGCCAGCCCTGCGGCATGTGCGCGGGCGCCATCGAACGGTCCGGCCTCGGCCGCGTCGTGTTCGCGCTCTCCACCGAGCAGCTCACCGGCCTCAAGCCGGCCGCCACCGCCCCGGGCGCGCGCCAGGAAGGCCCGGCGCTGTTCGACGAGGCGCGCGTCCCGGTCGACGGCTACTACACCTGATCCCCATCGGCCCCGCGCGGGACGGCCACGCCTACGTCGTCCCGCGCCGTACGGGCTGCTTCGACGCCGGCCCGCGCCCTGGGACGGCTACCAGTGAGCCGGGTGGGTGAGCGACGGCGGCAGCTTGGTGCCGGCGTCGCCCTTCGCCGACTGGAGCTGGGACTGGATGAGGAAGATGCTCCCGGTGAGGTCGGCGCCCGACAGGTCGGCGTCCCTGAGGTCCGCTCCGATGAGGTCGGCGCCTCGGCGGTCCTTCTTGCCGCGCCGGACCCCTGCCCGCACCAGCTCGCTCGTGCGCAGCAGCAGGGCGTTGACCTCCTGCCGGTGCGCGGCCACGTCCAGCTCCACGAGCGTGCCCGGATCACCGTGGGTGAGGCGTTCGGTGCGGTCGAACGCCAGGCGCAGCTCGCCGTGGATCGGGCGGGCGGGCTCCAGCGTCAGCGCCTCGTCCAGATACCACAGCAGCTCGTGGAGGTGCCGCATGATCGTGAACACCTCGAACATCCGCTTGGCGGTTCGCGGGGCCCGCCGCCAGTCCTGCCCGCCGAAGGTGACCTGGGCGACCTTCTGCCCGGCGCCGAAGCAGTCGTAGACGGTGCACCCCGGAAAGCCCCGCCGCCGGAGGTCGGTGTGGATGCCGCAGCGGAAGTCCGCCGCCAGGTTGGGACAGGGCCGCCCGGCGGCCTTGTCGATCGCGAAGTCCGCCGAGGGCGAGAAGGCCGGCGCGACACAGCACAGGGCGAAACAGCGCTCACAGTCTGCTCGCAGGTCGAGGCGGCCTCCGCCGGCCACGGCTTCCGCGTGCTCGCGTTCGTCGGACAATGCGCGTGGTCTCCTGGTGGTCGAGAGCGTTGCTTCCCGGCGTTCTCAACGCTGATCACTCGGGGTGGAGCTCACCGGCGACTCCTGGTCGGTGAAGCGTACCGCCCGGCCCGGCCGTGGAGTTCGCGGCCCAAGATCTGAACCCCCGGCCTCGGTCGTCTGTCAGGCGGGCGGCGCAGCAGGGAGGTTCAGAGCTCCAGCTCGGCCCGGGACTCCGCGATCGGCCGTACGTCCGCGTAGGCCCTGGCGGCGACCTGGCCAGGAGCCGGGCAGCCACTCAGCCGGGCGGCGATCTCGGTCGCCCGGTCGAAGCTCTCACAGTCCACGATCCAGTAGCCGGCCAGGACCTCCTGGGTCTCGGCGTAGGGGCCGTCCGTCACGACCGGGACACCGCTCTGTGACCCGAGCCTCCTGGTGTGGACCGGAGCGGCCAGAGCCCGCGTCTCGACGAGCTCGCCGGACTCCTCCAGGTCCTTGTTGAACGCCTCCATGAACGCGCCCATGGCGGCGAAGTCCTCCGGAGACCAGGCCGGGGCGCCGGTGTCCTTCCCCGCCATGCCGTCGTAGTCCTGCTGCGATCCGTAAGTCAAGATCATGTACTTCACGATGTCTCCTCTCTGCCGGCACCCGTCCGGTGCCTCTCACCAGAGACGTCGAGACTACGGTCCCATCTCCGGACATCCACCCGCGAAAACGTCATGATTTCCTCAAACGGGAGGGCCAGAGGAGACGGGCGCCCCCGGCTGCGCCTCTGGGAATCGCGAACGGGACTGACGCGTCGGCCGCCGCGCTTCGGGCGCACTCCGGAAACCGAGAATTGATCCCGCGTGCCAAGCTCGGCGCTCACGGGTGGGCGATGACGGCGTACCTCTCGTCGTGGATCGGGCGGCCCCACAGGACCGGATCGGTGAGCCGCTCGACGCGGCAGCGCGCGGCGATCGGCCGTAGCGCCCGCAGGAGGCGCTCGGCTCCGACCCCGCCCATCCAGGGCAGCGCCGTGGACCCAACATAGGCGGACCGTTCGCCGGAGTCGGGCGAACCGGCTTCGGGCCCGCCTTCGGGGGAGCCGGTGTCGGGAGGGGCGGCCCAGCGTCCCTCGATGAGGACCAAGCGCCCGCCTGGGCGCAGCTGACCGGCCCAGCGGCGCAGGGCATCCTCGGGGTCGGGCAGGGTCCACAGCAGATGACGCGAGAGGATCACGTCGAACGATGTCCCGGCCTGCGCCGGAGGGTCGCCCGCGTCGCCCACCATCACCGCCACCTCGAAGCCGGCCGTGGTGAGCTTGCGCCTGGCCTGCTCGACCATGAGCGGCGACAGATCGACCCCGACCGGCCGGTGCCCCCGCTCGGCGAGCAGCAGGGTCAGGGAACCGGTGCCGCAGCCGAGGTCGAGAACGTCGGACGGGGATGGGGGCATCCACGAACCCAGCCGTTCGGCCCAGGCGGCCCTGACAAGAGGATCACGAAGGCCGTGGTCGGCCTCCTCGTCGAAGGAGGGCGCGGCGGCATCCCAGAAGGACGCGATCGACCCGGGGTTCGCTTCTGGCATCCACGAATCATGCCGGCCGGCACCGACAAGAACGCCGGTACCGGTAGGTGACGCCGGTGACGAGCGTGCCCAGCGTGACGCGGCTGGTGAGGGCGGCGGCGTAGGCACGCGGGACCTGGTGGGCCGGAAAGGGATCGCGGCGGAATCTCACCGCGAGAACAGCACCCCGGCGAAGCGCCCGGCGATGCCGAACAGCGCGACGTCGGCCATGCTCGGCGGTGAACGACGGACCTCAGTCCAGACGAGGCCGCAGAGCGCACCTCGCGTTCAGGTCATGCTGCGAGAAATTTTACCGAACCCCCGGCGAACTCCCGGCACGCGGGCCCCTGTACTCAGCGGCCGGTACGCGGGAGGTCCAAGTCCTCGTTGGCCGGTATGAGGTCCCGTATCGATATCGGCCACCATGTGGGAGGCCTTAGCGGGCTCCGAGCCTTACGGGCGGCGGCGGGGTCCGCCGGGGGCCCGCGTGGATCGTCAGCGGAGGTCGACCCCGCCTGCCGCTAGACTACGTAGCACGGTGATGGATCCCGCCGGGGCGGTGCCGCCGCGTGTACGGCCGCCGCCCGAACTGCCTCCTGGCTGATGGTTCCTGACGACACGTCAGGCATTGCCGTGAAAGGGAGGCAGCTGATGAGACCTTTGGTCGTCCATGGTCATGCGGCCGGCCGCCACAGACCTGATCGGTCGTACGATCGCGACCTGCTCCACGCTCGCGCCGATCGGCCAGGACCCGCTATCCGTACCGTCCGCCCCGTTCCGCGTACGTGCGTGCCGGCGCGGTGCGGGGGCGAGTCTCCGTACGTGCGTGTGTGCCGGCGCTGTGCGCGGGCGAAAGCGGCTTCGATCATGGAAGGGAGTGGCGGGTGACAGCGCGTCCGTCTGAGTATCCATTCGATCCAGGTCCCCCGAGCGGGGGTGACCTGCCGATCGGCTCGGATGTCGACGTCGCCGACGAGCGAGGGCATCCGGAGCGGAACGTGTTCGACGCCCATCCCGGGAGACGCCGGGGAGGGGCTCCGGGAGCGCTCCTGGTGATCGCTCTGGGGGGCGGGCTCGGCAGCGTCGCCCGCTATCTGGTGAGTCAGGCGATCCCGGCCCCCGCCGGGCGGTTCCCGTGGGCGACGTTTCTGATCAACATGACGGGCTGCTTCGCGCTGGGCCTGCTGATGGTGTTCGTCCTGAACGTGTGGCCGCCCCGCCGCTACCTGCGGTCTTTCCTCGGGATCGGCTTCCTCGGGGGTTACACGACGTTCTCCACGTTCACCACCGAGATCCTCCAGCTGGCCCGCGACGGGAGGTGGACCGTGGCCGGCTCGTACGCGGTGGGCAGCGCGCTGGCCGGGCTGGTCGCGGTCTGGTGCGGGCTGGCGCTGGCGCGTGGCCTGGCCGGCATCCCGGTACGGCGCTCTCGCGATGACAGGAGTTCCCGATGAGACTGCATGGCCAGGCCGTCCGCCTGACGATCTTCGTTGGCGAGACGGACCAATATCGGCATCGGCCGCTGTCCACCGAGATCGTGCACCGTGCCCACAAGCACGGCCTGGCGGGGGCCAGCGTGTTCCGCGGGGTCGAGGGCTTCGGCGCCTCCTCGCTGATCCACACCACCCGGTTGCTGTCGCTCAGCCAGGACCTGCCGGTGGCGATCGTCATCGTGGACGCCGAGGAGAAGGTCACAGGCTTCATGGCCGAGTTGGACGCGCTCGTCACGGAAGGCCTGGTGATCATGGAACCGGTGGAGGTCTACCGCTACATCGGCAGGAAGGCAGAGAGCGGGGCCGGTGAATGACGGTCCTGCTCGTCTTCGCCGGTGGAGTCCTCGGCGCGCCGGCCCGGTACCTCCTCGACCGTTTCATCCAGAAGCGCCACGACACGGTCTTTCCCTGGGGCACCCTCACCGTCAACCTCGTCGGCTCGCTCGTCCTCGGGTTCCTCATCGGGCTGGGCACCAGGATCGCCATGCCCCAGGAGATCCCGATCTTCGTCGGCACCGGGATCTGCGGGGCGCTCACCACCTTCAGCACCTTCGGCTTCGAGACGACGCGCCTGCTCGAAGAGGGTTCGATCGTCGAGGCCGGGCTCAACGCCCTGGGCAGCCTCGTCCTCGGCGTCCTGGCCGCCGTCGCCGGCTACGCGCTCGCCGTGCTCGCCTGACCGGCGGCCCGGCCGCCCACCGGCCGGCTCGTCCGCGATCGTACGGTTCATCAGGGCTGAACCGACCGGCGAAACCGGTGCTCGAACCAGGACCGCCTCGCGCCGCTCGCCTAGACTTGGTCCTGCCGGGAGCGACCTCGAAAGCCAGGGGCCACGTCGACCTCGATGCCAGGGCCGGCGGCACGCCCGGGCGGGGCACGCTCCGGTGAATCGGCCTGACGGGGGATCTCGCTGGTGAGTACCGGCAGAGCGGCTGAGCGCCCACCGATGACCGGCCGCACGGGAAGCGGCGGCGAGGACGCCGAGCGGTGCCACGGCTGCTGAGGGAACGACCACGCCCGCAACGGGTGCGAGCGCACCAGTATGCGCCGTGGTTCGCGGTCGGAGCGGTGTGCGTCGGCGCGTTCATGGGACAACTGGACGCGAGCATCGTCACGCTGATCTTCCCCGCGCTCCAGCGGCGGTTCGATGCCCCGCTGGCGGCGGTGCAGTGGGTGGCAGTGGCCTACCTGCTCGCGCTGGTCGCCCTGCTGATCGCGGCGGGACGGCTGGCCGATGTCGCGGGGCGCAAGCTGATCTATCTGTATGGCTTCGTCGTGTTCACCGGGGCGTCCGTGGCCTGCGGGTTCGCGCCGTCACTGGCCGCGCTCGTGGCCTGCCGGGTGGTCCAGGCGGCGGGCGCGGCGATGTTGCAGGCCAACAGCGTGGCGCTGGTGGTGACCAGCGTACGGCGGGAGCGCGCGCGGGCCGCGCTCGGGATGCAGGCGGCCGCCCAGTCGCTGGGGCTGGCCCTCGGGCCGACGGCGGGCGGGTTCCTGGTCGGCTCGGCCGACTGGCGGTGGGTGTTCTGGATCAACGCGCCGGTCGGCCTGGTGGCCATCGTCGCCGGACGATACCTGCTGCCCCGCACCCGCGAGCACAGCCGGCCCGGCGCGTTCGACTGGGGTGGGCTGCTCCTGCTCGGAACGGCCACGACCGGCCTGCTCCTGGCCGCCTCTGGGGCGTCCGGCCTCGGGCTGCCGGTCTTCCCGATCGTGGCACTGCTGTCCGTCGCCCTGGCATCCGCCGCGGGTCTGCGGGCCTGGGAACGGAGGGCGTCGTCACCGCTGCTCGACGTCACCGTGCTGCGCTCCGGGGTGGTGGCGGGGCTCGCCGGAGCCCTGTGCGCCTATCTCGTCCTGTTCGGTCCGCTGGTGCTGTTCTCGCAGGTGCTCGTCGCGAGCGGCCTGCGTGAGCCGCACGCCGGCCTGGTGCTCAGCGCGCTGCCGGCCGGATTCGCGTTCTCCGCGCTCACGGCCGACCATCTGGCACCGCGCCGGTGGGGGAACCGGGCTCGATGTGTGACGGGCGCCCTGGTCGCTTTGGGCGCGACCGCGCTGCTCGCGATCACCCCCACCGCTCCCGGCCCGCTCGCCTGCTTCCTCGCGCTGCTCGGCCTGGGCCTTGGGCTGTTCGTCCCGGCCAACAACGCCGCCGTCATGGCCGCCGTACCGGCCAGGACGTCGGCGACCGCCGGAGGCATGATCAACATGGCGCGTGGCATCGGCACCGCTCTGGGTGTCGCCGGCGTCACCCTCGCCCTCTACCTCGCGGGAGGGCCGGGGACAGCCGGGGCGCGGCTGGCCTTGGGCATGCTCGGCGCGGCGGCCCTGGTCGCCGCGCTCACCGCCACCCCGGCGTGCGCCAGGGTCGCCGAGGTGAGCGGCCGTCGTCCTCGACCCGACCCCTGACGGAGACGTGCGGAGTCAAAGAGCCGCATCGCCGGGGGAAACATGCCGTACCTGTTCGGGTGTCTCGTGGGGCATGCGACCGTCTGTCTCGATACTGGGGCTCATGATCGTCTATCGCCAGGAGGCGTGCGGTGAGTAGTCGAATGTCGTGGTTCGGGCCGGTCGTAGCGGCGTCGGTAGTGGCTTCTTGTGTGGTCTCCGGCTCCATCGCCGCTACTCCGGCGTTCGCGGACACCGCTTCCTACAGTTGCGTGACCGCGACCATCGCGCCGCTGTACTCCGACAGCGTGGTGGGGTCGGAGTGCAAGGGCAAGGGGGACGGCATCGCGGGAACGCTGGCCATCTCCAAGAACGTGACCGTCACGCAGTCGCCCCCTGTTCTTCTCGGGCCGAAGAACTACAGGTGCCGGTTCATCTCGCCGATACCCGGTGCCCAGGTCATCGGCCTCGGATGCGTCGAGTCGGGCTCCACGCCGAAGTCGACGCCGAAGTCGACGCCGAAACCGACACCGAAACCGACACCGAAGCCGACACCGAAGCCGACACCGAAACCGACACCGAAACCGACACCGAAGCCGACACCGGCGACCGGGGGCGCCGTGCGGTAGGCGGCACGGTGACGGTCAGCCGTCCTCCCTCCGGCCGGTGACCCGCCGCTGGACCCGCAGGAGGTACTCCTCGCGGTGCAGCGGGTCGTGGTCCGACCTCGGCCGGGACGGGGGCGTGCCGCGCACCGGCTCGTAGTGGTCGAAGGCGCACTCCAGCACGCCCTCGCCCCGGGTCAGCCCCGGCAGCCACTGCTCCAGCTCGTGCACGGAAGCGGCCGGGATCTCGCCGTCGATCAGGCACGTCGCATCGCGGGTCGCCGGTGTCCGCGGAACGGCGCGCAGCCGCACCAGGAAGGGCAGCACCGATCCGAACGTGTCGGCCGGGATCTCCAGGCTGAGACGGTGCATGGGCTCGTGCACCGTCGTGCCGGCCCGCTTGAGCGCGTCGACCACGACCAGCGGCGTGAGGCCGCGGAAGTCCGCGCCGGTGCTCGACATGCTCTTGTCGAAGGTGGCGTGGGCGTGGCTCTGCCGTGGCGCGTAGCCCGAGTGCGTCATGGTGACCGTGCAGTCGATGACCTGCCATCCGTACAGCCCCTGGCTCAGCGTTTCGTGCACGGTCTCCTGGATGGCTTTGAGGAACGCGAACGGCAGCGACCCGAGCTCGACCTCCAGCCGGAACCGGACGCCGCTGCCGGCCGGAGCCGGGTCGACGCGCAGCCCGACGGTCGCGAGAAAGGGATTCGGCTCCTTGCCCATGATCTCGACGGCGGCACCGGTGCCGGCCGGCCGTTCGACGCAGATGGTCGTCGTCTCGCGGAACATGACGCGCACCCCGTAGTCGTTCGCCAGCGTCGCCTGGATGACCTCCTTCTGGACCTCGCCGTAGAGCGAGACGGAGATCTCCTGCCGGACGTCGTCCTGCCGCAGGTTGATCAGCGGGTCCTGCTCGGCGAGCTGGGCGAGCGCCGCGTGCAGCGCGCCCTTGTCGGCGGGGCGGGGGACGACGACCGTTTCGAGCGTCGGCGGGGCGAAGTAGCGGCGCGCCGAGGTCGGTCGCGGCACGCCGATCGTGTCGCCGATCCGCACCTCGCCGAGACCCCAGAGCAGGCCGATCTGCCCCGCGGAGACCGCCTGGCGCCGGAGGGACGAGCCGCGGTCGAAGACGCTGATCGCGGTGACCTTCCCCTCCTCGTCCTGGCGGAACCGCAGCCGGTCGCGCACCCGGATGGTCCCCGAGAACATGCGCACGTACGCGATCTTCTCCCCGGCCGGTCCGCGTTCGACCTTGAACACGGTGCCCGAGACCGGGCCGCCGGCGTCGCCTTCGGCGGCGGGCAGCAGCTCGCTGATGCCGCTCATCAGCGCGTCCACGCCCGCCCCCGTGATCGCCGAGCCGAAGTACACCGGATGCACCAGGGCGCGCCTGGCCTGCGCCTCCAGCTCCTCCCTGAGCCGCTCGAAGGACACCGGTTTCTCGTCGTCGAGATAGGCGGCCAGGAAAGCGTCGTCGTGGTCGGCGAGCAACTCGCCCAGCCTGGCCGTGAAGCCGGCGTCGTCCGCGCCGAAGGGCGTGAAAGCGGGACCGCGCGTGCCGAGGCCGCCGGCCGCTCCCATCGGGATGATCGACGACGTCAGCCTCTCGGAGACCTCCCGCAGGACCCGTTCGCCGTCGGCGCCACTGCGGTCGATCTTGTTCACGAAGACGAGCGTCGGAGTGCCCAGCCGGCGCAGCGTCCGCATCAGCACGCGGGTCTGCGCCTGCACGCCCTCCACGGCCGAGACGACCAGCACGGCGCCGTCGAGCACGTCGAGCACCCGTTCCACCTCGGCGATGAAATCCGGGTGGCCGGGCGTGTCGATCAGGTTGACGGCGACGTCGCCGACGACGAACGACACGACGGCGGACTTGATCGTGATGCCGCGTTCGCGTTCGAGCGCCAGGGAGTCGGTCTGGGTGCTGCCGTCGTCGACGCTGCCGATCTCGTCGATCACGCCGGCGGCGTACAGCAGCCGCTCGGTCAGGCTGGTCTTACCGGCGTCTACGTGTGCCAGAATCCCCAAGTTCAAAGTGCGCACTGAACGTCGTGTCCTCTAGGTAGATGGAAACTTCCTTTCTGTTGGACACAGACGTCTCACGCATTTCGTTCTCCCTGGTTGATCGATGCTGTGAGCCAGTGCAGCAGACGGCGACCACGGAGAGCAACCGCTTTATCGGTTCACCCGGCCAGGCGCCGGATCTTGAGCGTGTTGTCCGTGCGGGTGGTCGGCCGCCCTTCGGGGTCGTTCTGGATCCGTTCGTGCTCGTCGGTGAGCAGCACCTCCCACTCCCCGTCCCGCAGGTCGAGGGATTCGAGGACCTCCTCCGGCGTGGGGAAGTGCGTGTCGGGATCGTGGCCGTGCTCCCAGGCGGGGAACCCCGCGTGCCCGACGACGAGCAGGACCCCGCCCGGCGCGATGGCCGAGGCCGCGGTACGCAGGATCTTCTCCCGCGGCAGGTCGCCATGGGAGTGCAGGAAATGGGCGGAGACGAGGTCGAAGACCCCGGCGGGGAAGGACGACGCGAGGTCGTGCCGTTGCCAGTCGACGCGTCCCGCGGCGTCGGCGTCGGCCTCGGCCGCGTGCCGGGCCGCGCGGTCGAGGGCGACCTGGGAGATGTCGACGGCGGTGACGTGCCATCCCCGCTGGGCCAGCCAGATCGCGTCGGCTCCCTCGCCGCACCCGAGGTCCAGGGCTCTGCCCGGCTCCATGCCGGTGACCTCGCGGACCAGCACGGTGTTGGGGTTCCCGCTCCAGATCTGGTCGCTCTGGCTGTAGCGGTCGTCCCAGAACTCCGCTTCAGAGGTGAAGTCGGTCATGTGTGCGTTCTCCTTGGTGTCCTCGGGGTGGGCAGGGGTCGAGGCGTGTTCGCTCGTGCGCGGTGCCTCCGTTCACGGGAGATGATCCGCCCACGTCCGCACAGATGACAAACCTTCTTGCCGAATCGGCGGACGAGCCATGAGACGTGTGCTCAGGCGGGCGAGGGCGAGCATCAGGTCGACGAGGCCTTCCTTGCTGTGCACGTAGCGGTACAGCGCCATCGGCGAGTAGGGCCCGAGGCGGGCGGCCACCGCCTTCATGGTGAGCGCGGACGGCCCGGCCTCGTCGGCGAGGGCGATCGCGGCGGCCACGATCTCCCCCCGTCCGAGGGCGCGCTGCCGTGGCGGCGGGGGTGGCTGGTTCCAGACCAGCGGAACCGGATTCTCGATGGACTTTCCCACACCACGAAGTTGCCGGTTCGTCCGGGAGGTGGTGCGCCACTGCGCGGGCAGGGTGCGCTACTGGCAGTGCGACAACGAGCCCAGCAACACCGGCCTGCTGTGGGCGGGCACCGCGCCCGGGTACGTCACGCAGCTCCAGGTCATGTACGGGGCGGTCAAGGAGGCCGACCCGGCCGCCGCGGTGGTGCTCGGCGGCTGCGGGTACGACGTCTTCAGCGGCGCCGGCGACAGCGAGCCGCGGCGGTTCTTCGACCACCTGGTCTCCGCCGGCCGCGACGCGTTCGACCTGTTCGACGTCCACCTCTACGGAGACCCCGCCACGGCGGCCGACTGCGTCGAGACGGCCCGGCGGATGATGCGGGCCCACGGCTACGCCAAGCCGGTGGTGGCCGGCGAGTACGCCGGCCCGGTGCCGTTCGACATCCCCGAGGTCGAGGCGGTCATGCGGGAGACGCCCGCCGTCGAGATCGGCGACGGGGTGCTCCGGTTTCCGGTGTCCCTCACGCCCGTCTTCGTCACCGAGGAGACGCCCGGGCGGCCGTCCTGAACGCGCCGGGCCGCCGGAACGGAACGGGGAGCGCCCGGGAACGCGAAGGGAGTGCCGGAGGAGACGCGTACGTCCCCTCCGGCACTCCCGGGCCGTGCCGCTACGAGGCGTAGACCTCGAACTCCGACAGCTGGCCGGCGGGCCAGCCGCTGTTGGCGGTGAAGGTCAGGCGCAGGTGCCGCCTGCTGGTCGCCGGGAAGGTGATGGTGGCCGTGTTGCCGGTGGCCGGGTTGAAGGTGTACGTCGCCGAGCCGACGACGTTGGTGAAGGTCGTCCCGTCGGTGCTGCCGAGGACGGTGAGCGTCTGCGTGCGGGTGGCCCAGTCGGTGGCCGGGGGCAGCTTGAGGACGACGCGACCGACGGTGACGGCGGAGCCGAGGTCGACGGTGATCGACTGCGGGAAGGCGTTGTTGGCCGACTCCCAGTAGGTGCTCGCGTTGCCGTCCACGGCGTTGCCCGAGCCGTACACCTGCGAGTGGCTGGTCTCGGTGGTCGGCCTGCCCTGCGCGAGGTTGGTGGCCGGAGCGGTGCCGCCGGTGCCGGTGAGGGCGACGGTCAGCGGGCCGTTCGGGTCGTTGCTGGCCACGCTCAGAGTGCCCGTGCGGGTGCCCGTCGCGGTGGGGGTGAAGGTGACGTTGACCGTGCAGGACGCGCCGGCGGCCAGCGTGGCGCCGCAGGTCTTGGTCTGGGCGTAGTCACCGGTCGTGGCGACCGTGCCGAGCGTCGCCTGCCCGGTGCCGTTGTTGGTGACCGTCACGGCCTGCGCCGGGCTGGTGCTGCCGACGGTCCTGGCGGCGAACGTCAGGTCGGCCGGGGAGGCCGCCAGGGACACGGTCGGCGCCGGGCCGCCGCCGCCCGGGAAGATCTGGAACTCCGCGACCTGTGCCGCGGGCCAGCCGGAGTTGGCGGTGAAGTTCAGCCGGACCTGCCGCGCGCTGGACGTGGTCAGGGGGATGGTGACGGTGTTGCCGGTCGCCGAGGACTTCGAGCGCCGGGT
>NZ_JBEZFH010000092.1:0-26341 GCF_040649355.1 Sphaerisporangium sp. NPDC049002
GCGAAGCTATCCCCGTCATCACCCAGCAGACAGTTATAGATCCGCGCCACACGCGGCGTACCGGTATCGACCGAGGGACGCAACGGAACAAACCCTCCGCCAGCGCCGACCGGGTCGCCACCCAACGTGCTCGCCATAACACCCGCTCCATCACAGGGGTAAGGCGGCATCTCGACGGACGCCGCACCGGATGACCACACGCCTAGTGAACAGATGCGGATAGGGACCTTTGAACTTCGCTGGGGGACGTAGGCGGAACGTCTTTGAGGTCACAGAAACGTCCCCAAAGAGCCTTGAAACGTCCTAGGACGTACGGTGAACTTAGAACGTGAATGAACGTTTACGCACAGCGATGCTCCGGCGCGGGGTCACCCTGGAAGACCTGGCCAAGCATTGCGACGTTGAACCAAAAACGGTTGAGCGATGGATCAACACCGGACGTGTCCCTCACCGCCGCCACCGATGGGCCACAGCCAGACTCCTCGCAGTGGACGAGACATATCTCTGGCCTGACGTGCTGCAACATGCTCCATCACGACGCGGCGAAGCTCGTAGATCAGAGCTGATAGAGATCTTCCCCGACCGTGCGAGCGTGCCCCGTGATCTATGGCTGCGACTGATCACCGAGGCACAAGAGCACATCAACGTCTTGGTCTTCTCTGGGACCTTCTACGCTCAGACACAGCCGAGGGTGGCCAAAATGATCACTGAAGCAGCTCAACGGGGCGTACAGGTTCGCCTGTGCTTCGGTGACCCGTCGTCCGAGGCGGTTGCGATCAGGGACCGGGAGGAAGGTCTCGGCGGAACGCTGGCCGCGAAGATCCGCTCATCGCTGACCTACTACCGGACTCTGGTCGATCTCGATGGTTGTGAAGTGCGTCTTCACGCGACCACCCTCTACGCCTCACTGTTCCGGTACGACGATGAACTACTGATGAACCCCCACGCCTACGGGGAGGCCGCGTCCGCAAATCCCACCTTCCACCTGCGACAACTCGACGGTGGGACACTCACTGATCATTACGTGGCATCATTCGAACGCGTGTGGGCCGAGGCCATGCCATGGTCCGGAAACGAGATCTAGGGGATCCAATGGGACGAGTCGAGTTCTGGAACGACGCGCACGCGCCGAAGGCAAACACCCTCGTTCCTGCCTGTGGAACGGTCACCGTAGACAACCACGGCCGCATCCTGTTGCAGCGCCGCAGAGACACCGGGCAGTGGGCATTGCCCATGGGCAAGATGGAGATCGGGGAAACGCCCTCGCAGTGCGCGGTTCGTGAGACCCAGGAAGAAACGGGCGTGCTGGTCCAGCCCACTGGCCTACTGGGCATCTACTCCGATCCCGGTCACATCATCGCCTACACCGATGGAGAGATCAGGCAGGAGTACGAAGTTATGTTGCTTGCCCGGCCAGCCAGTGGGGTACCAGCGGCGAACGAGGAAGCCAGCGACGCCCGATGGTTCGCGCCCGAGGAACTGAGCGCCCTGGATATCCACCCCACCCAGTGGCGTCAACTCAATGACTACCTGAGCGGCGCATACCCGCACGTAGACTGATCCGACCAACAGAACGCCTCCGGCGGGGGAATCCGGCCCCGGAGCGGCCCGCGTTGCCGAAAGACCGTAGCGGGTTGCTGTGGAAGCCCGTCCGTTCCTCCCGCCGTCATCCCAGGACAAGCCGAGCAGGGTAGGACCTGGGGCGCAAGATCGTTCGTCCGGTAGGGCGCTGCATCTTGCGCCCCAGCCCCTACCCCGCACCCCTCCGGGCGGGATGACGGCGAACGGAACGGCCAGGCAGGCGGGTTGGTGTAGTGAAAGCCAAGAGAACCCAACCCCCGCTCTGACCTGCAATGATCATAACGGTATAAGCACACTTTCAGGACTAGCTAGCTTGCCGCCGAGGTAGTAGTCGTACATGCGGGCCACGCTGGGTGTCCTGGGATCGATCCCGGGTGGAGCCTGCTCCTGGTCGCTCATCCGTGCCCCCGCCTCGCCGTCCGGAGTCGTGACGCCCTCTGACTACCGCTCTCTGGCCGAATATAAACGAAAATCACCACAATCTTGATCATGTGACGATTTTTCGTCTTGCGTGTCGCGGGTCGGTCACACGCGGGCGCTCCGTGTACGGGTGTGGGGGGGCGGGCCCGGTGGAGCAGGATCTGGCGGAGAACCGAGCAAGCGATTGCCTTGCCAAGGTCGGGGCGTTAGCGTGACGGGCGAAGGCACGAAGAGGGCACGGCGAGGGGTGCCGATGCAGGGGTTCGCGGGTCGGGCGGCGGTCGCGGGGGTCGGGATGACGGCCCTGACCAGGCGGTCCGGCCGTACCGTGCTCGAACTCGCGGTGGAGGCCTCGCGCGCGGCGCTCGCCGACGCGGGCGTCGCCGCTTCGGACCTCGACGCGGTGCTGAGTTACCACATGAACGACTCCGTGCCGGTCGTGCAGGTCGCCCGCGCCCTGCGCATCGAGCGGATCGGCTGGCACAACGACACCAGCGGGGGCGGGACCCAGGCGGCGTCCATCCTGGGTGACGCCGCAATGCTGATTTCTAGCGGTATAGCGCGAAATATCCTGGTCTATCGGGCGCTCAACGGGCGTTCGGGGACGCGGATGAACACCGTCTCCACCGGCCCGCAGGAGCGGTTCACCATCCCGTACGGCATGGCGGGCCCCATCCCGATGTTCGCCCTCGCCGCCCAGCGCTACCTGCACGACACCGGGCTCACCGAGGAGCACCTGCACGCCGTCGTCGCCCAGTCCAGGGAGAACGCCGCCGGCAACCCCCGCGCCCTGCGCCGGGAGCCGCTGCCGCTCGGCGACTACCTCGCCAGGCCGTACGTCTGCACGCCGCTGCGGACCGTGGACTGCTGCCAGGAGACCGACGGCGCCTGCGCGCTGGTCGTGCGGGACGTGCGGCTCGCGCCCGAGGCGCCGCGGATCCAGGCGGTCGTCCGCGGCGGCGGCCCCGGCTGCTCGGCCATGGACCGGGCGCCCGACGTCACGGCCGTCTTCTCCGCCTACGTCGCCCCCATGCTGTGGGAGGCCACGGGCCTGTCGGCGCGCGACGTCGACGTGGCGCTCCTCTACGACGCCTACTCCTGGCTGGTGCCGAGGCAACTGGAGGACTTCGGCTTCGTCGCGAGGGAGGACCTCGGGACGTACCTGCTCAAGCGGGGGCACAGGGTCGGTCAACCCGCACGGGGGGCTGCTGTCGGAGGGTTATGTCCACGGGCTCAACAACGTGGCGCAGGCCGTGCGGGAACTGCGCGGCGGAGCGCACGAGACGGCCCTGGTGACCGGGTTCGGCGGCGGTTACGGGAGCGCGGCCCTGCTGCGGAGGGCCGGGTGACGCCACGTCCCGCCCGCCGGCGCTAGGTGAGCGGGAGGTTCTTCAGGGCCTCGCGCCGGCTGAGGCCGTTCAGGCCCTTGTGGTTGACATAGCGGACGACCTCGCGGGGATCGGTCTTGGCGTACTCGCGCAGAGCCCAGCCGATGGCCTTGCGTGCGAAGAAGTCGGTGTCGGCGAGACTCGGCTCGATGCAGGCGTACAGCAGGCCCACGTCGGTGCGGTCCTTGAAGGAGTTCTGGCACAGGATCGCGGTGCGCCGCCGCCACAGGTCGTCGACGCCGGCCCATTCGAGCATGAGCGGGCGCATCGTGTCGGGGTAGGCCCGCAGCAGCGACCCGACGCGGTTGACCGCCAGGTCGTCGACGTAGTCCCACCAGGCGCCGGTGACGATCATCTCCTCGTACATCGGCACCGTGTAGAGCGTCTGAAAGCCCTTGTAGTAGCGGAACGCCGATAGCTCCATCGCGGCGTACCGCTCCTCGCGGTACTCGGCGTCGCGCCACATCGCGAGGACGGTCCTGCGCCACTCGGGCGCGCTGTCGATGCGGTGCTCGGAGAGCACCCTCCTCACCGCCGCCCGCCGGGGCACGGCCTGGACGCCGAGGAAGGGCATCGTGGACTTCATGTACGCCTGCATCACGGGTGCCTTGGCGGCGTCGGCCACCTCGGTGAGCGCCACCCGTATGGCTTTGTGGAGCGGGGTCATGCTTTGTGGCTGGTCCGTTCCCCTGTGGCGAGACCGTCGAACAGGACGGTGACGTAGTGCTCGGCGAGGCCGGCGGTGTTGAGCCGGCCGCCGGGACGGAACCACCGCACGGCGACCCAGATGGTGTCGCGGATCATGCGATAGGTGAGCTTGGGGTCGACGTCGGCGCGGAACTGGCCCTCGGCCTGGCCGCGCTTGATCTGCTCCACCCACATGCGCTCGACCTCGTCCTCGGCCTTGATGAGGTAGTCGAAGCGGTCGCCGGGCAGGGAACGCAGGTAGTTCCAGTCGTTCTGCATCACGGTGATGGCGGCGCGGTGCGGCTCCAGCGTGCTGAAGCCGATGCGGACCATCTCGGAAAGGATCGTGCGCGGGTCGCCGTCCTGATCGAGAGCGGACCTGTAGCGCCCGATAAGGTCCTTGAGGAACGTGGACAGGACCTCGTCGACGATCGTCTCTTTGGAGTCGAAGTGGTGGTAGAGGCTTCCGGACAGGATGCCCGCCTCGACGGCGATCTCGCGCACGGTCGTCGCCTGGAAACCCTTGCGTGCGAAGAGCTCGGCGGCGAGCTTCACGAGGTGGTCGCGGCGCTCGGAGGCCGGACCGGACGAGGCGGCCCGCCGTGTGGTGCCCTGGCGCTTGGCCGCCGCCGAGCCGCCCCGGGGGGGAGCTCCTCCGGTCGCCCCCGCGACCGCCGACGCGCCGCCGGAGTTCTTTCGCGTGTTCACGCCCTCCATTATGGGCCTCCGTGCAATCGCTTGTTCACCTAACGCCTGCGGTGAGTCGCCTGCTCACCCTATGTTCCCCTGTCTACCAAGCGCTTGCTACCCTCGGGGATGACTGATTTGTTACGGCTTGCGCACCTTGAGGGCGAACGACCGGAAGGACGGCCTGCCATGAGCGAGGCATACATCGTCGGCGCCGTGCGCACCCCGGTCGGCCGGAGGAACGGCGGCCTGGCCTCGGCCCACCCCGCCGACCTCGGCGCCCATGTCATCCGCGCGCTCATGGATCGTACCGGCGCGGACCCCGCCGCGGTCGACGACGTCGTCTTCGGGCGCGTGGACACCGTCGGCCCGCAGGCGGGGGACATCGCCCGCACCTGCTGGCTCGCGGCGGGCATGCCCGAGGAGGTCCCCGGCGTGACCGTCGACCGGCAGTGCGGGTCCTCCCAGCAGGCCGTCCACTTCGCCGCGCAGGCCGTCCAGAGCGGGAACGCCGATCTGGTCGTCGCGGGAGGCGTCCAGAACATGAGCATGGTCCCGATCGCCCAGGCGATGGCCGCGGGGCAGGCGCTCGGCTTCGCCACCCCGTTCACGGGCTCCAAGGGCTGGCACGCGCGGTACGGCGCGCAGGAGGTGTCCCAGTTCCGCGGCGCCGAGATGATCGCCGAGAGGTGGGACATCTCGCGGCGGGACATGGAGGAGTTCGCCTTCGAGTCCCACCAGAGGGCGCTGGGCGCGATCGAGGAGGGCCGGTTCGAACGCGAGATCGTCCCCTTCGCGGGCGTGCTCGCCGACGAGGGCCCGCGCGCCGACACCACGCTCGCCAAGATGGCCGCACTGAAGACGCTGGTGGAGGGCGGCAGGCTGACCGCCGCGGTGTCCTCCCAGATCTCCGACGGCGCCGCCGCGCTGCTCATCGCCTCCGAGGAGGCCGTACGGGCGCACGGGCTGACCCCGCGCGCCCGTATCCGCCACATGTCGGCGCGCGGCGCCGACCCGATCATGATGCTCTCCGCGCCGATCCCCGCCACCGCTCACGCGCTCAGGAAGGCCGGGATGAAGATCGGCGACATGGACGTCGTCGAGATCGACGAGGCGTTCGCCCCGGTCGTGCTGGCCTGGCTGCGCGAGACCGGGGCCGATCCGGCGCGGGTCAACCCCAGCGGCGGGGCCATCGCCCTCGGCCATCCCCTCGGGGCCACGGGGGCCCGGCTGATGACCTCGCTGCTCCACGAGCTCGAACGCACCGGCGGCCGTTACGGCCTGCAGACGATGTGTGAGGGCGGCGGTCAGGCGAACGTCACCGTCATCGAGCGCCTCTGAATCGCGGGAACTCCGGGCGGGGCGGGCCGTCGCCGAGGACGGCCCGGCCTACTGCGCGTATGGTCGAATCAGGTCGGGAGAGCGCTCTAAAAAGGCGACATCCCATGGTCGTGAGGTATGGAATATAGGAAAGTTTCCTATTAGATTGTCGGATTGTCCCAGACGGCACCCGTGGGAGAGCGCCACCTCCGGGTGCCGCGAGCCATACGGTCCTGCGAGCCTCCGGCGTGTTCCGCCGACGGGCCGCCAGGCGAGGAGAGTGCATGAAGCGCAGCCCCGAGCTACTGCGTCTGGCAGATTCGGTCCTCCTCCCCGGCTTCGAAGGCAGGACTCCGCCCGACTGGCTGCGCCGCCGCCTCGGCGAGGGACTGGCCGGCGTCGTGCTCTTCTCCAGGAACATCGGGACCCCCTCGCAGCTCGCCGAGCTGACCGCCGCCCTGCGCGCAGAGCGGCCGGACGCCGTCATCGGCATCGACGAGGAGACCGGCGACGTCACCCGGCTGGAGGCCCACACCGGAAGTTCGCGCCCGGGTAACTACGCGCTCGGGGTCGTGGACGACGTCGACCTCACCGAGGAGATCGCCAGGGGGCTCGGCGCCGACCTCGCCGCCGCAGGGATCAACGTCAACTTCGCTCCCGCCGCCGACGTCAACTCCAACCCGGGCAACCCGGTCATCGGCCTGCGGTCGTTCGGGGCGGATCCGGCGCTGGTGGCGCGGCACACCGCCGCCTGGGTACGGGGGCTCCAGGCGGCGGTGGTCGCCGCCTGCGCCAAGCACTTCCCCGGCCACGGGGACACCGCGGTCGACTCCCACCACGGCCTGCCCGGGGTGGCGGCGACGCGGGAGCGGCTTCACGAGGTGGAACTGCTCCCGTTCCGCGCGGCCGTCGCCGAGGGAGTGCGCATGATCATGACCGGCCACCTGCTGGTCGGCGCGTACGACTCCGAGCTCCCCGCCACGCTCAGCCCCCGCGTCCTCACCGGCCTGCTCAGAGATGAGCTGGGCTTCGACGGCGTGACCATCACCGACGCCATCGAGATGGCCGCGGTCGCGGAGCGGTACGGCATCGGCGGGGCGAGCGCGCGGGCCGTCGCCGCCGGAGCCGACCTGATCTGCGTGGGCGGGGAGAACTCCGACGACGCGGTGGTGGCGGCGATCCGTGGGTCGATCGCCGACGCGGTGGCCGAAGGACTGCTGCCGGAGGAACGGCTCGCGGACGCCGCCCGCCGCGTCGCCGGCCTCACCGCCTGGACGTGCTCACGCCCCTCCGCCGAACCCTCCTCCGTCTCGGCCGCGCGGGGGAAGACGGGCCTCGCCGCCGCGCGCCGGGCCATCCGCGTCACCGCTCGCGTCACTGGGCGGGCCGCCGTGCTCCCGCTGGTGACCGCTCCGCACGTGGCCGAGCTGTCCCCCCAGATGAACCTCGCGATCGACAAGGACATGCCGTGGGGGGTGGGGGAGCCGCTCAGCAAGCTCCTGCCCGGCACCACGGTCGCGCGCCTCGACCAGGAGAGCGCCGCGACCTCGCTCGACGAGGCCGTGCTCGTGCCGGCGGCCGACCGGCCGCTGGTGGTGGTTGTCCGGGACGCGCACCGCCACGCCTGGCAGATGGCGGCGCTCGACAGGCTGCTGGCCGCTCGGCCCGACGGCATCGTGGTCGAGATGGGCCTGCCCGGCCGTACCGACCTCGGCGCCGTCCACATCGCCACGCACGGCGCCGCCCGCGTGTGCGGCCAGGCGGCGGCCGAGACCCTCACCGGCCTCCTGGACGCCCAGATCTGACCGGTCTCCGGCGGCTGGTGGGGTCGGTGCGTTTCTGTCGGGGGCGGCTGGTTGAATCGCGGGCATGGACATCGCGCGGCTGGTCGCAGAGCAGCAGGAGTTCGACGGTCTCGACCTTTCAGGGGCCGCGCTGACAGACGCGCTCCAGCCGGGGCCGCTGGTCTTCCGCGACTGTGACCTGACCGGAGCCGACCTCAGCGAGGCGAGCCTGATCGAGGCCGTCTTCGAGGGGTGCGTGCTCGACCGCGCCGACTTCCGCAGGGCCGACCTCGACGGGGCGCGGTTCACCGGAGGCGGCGGAGCGGGCGTGCGCTTCGGGGGCGCCGAGCTGACCGACGCCGTCTTCGCCGACGTCGACCTCTCCCGGGCCGACTTCGTGGACACGCTGCTCACCGACGTCTCCTTCACCGGCTGTCGCATGATCGGCGCGAAGCTGTCGGGCTGCCGCGGCACGGGCTACACCCTCGTCGGCAGCAACCTCACCCTCGCCGACCTGTCGGGCTGCGGCTTTCGCGACCAGGCGATCGACGGCGTCCGGTTCGACGAGGCCAATCTTTCGGCCTGCGACTTCACCAAGGCCGCGCTCACCGACTGCCGCCTGATCCGCGCGCGGCTCGTGGACGCGAAGTTCACCAAGGCCGACCTGCGCGGCGCCGACCTCGGCGAGCCCGACGACAGCGAGCTGCGCTACCTCAAGGGCGCCGTCATCAACCACGCCCAGGCCGCCGCACTCCTCGCCGCCCGCGGCCTCACGGTCGTGTGACCGTCCTTCGCCACCCCGCCGAGGACCCGAGGGGTTCGCTCCCCGGCCGCGCGAGGTCCTGTACGGGAGCTGAGCGACGCCCGGCCCTGGGCGCTAGTGCTCCTGGAAGCCGTCCGTCCCGGGAAAAGCGGCGAGTGCGGACAGGGTGGTCCTGGCCTCGGCCATGATGCGGGTGATCAGTTCCTCGCAGCTGGGAAGATCGTCGATCACGCCGACGACCTGGCCCGACGCCATCACGCCGAGGTCGGCCCTGCCGTCCACCATGGCGGCCTTGAGCAGCATCGGGGTGTTGGCGGCCTGGATCACCTGGGCCCAGGTGAGGTCGCGCCCGTGGCGCATGCGGCGCCCCTCACGGAGCGTCTCGGCCCAGGTCAGCCCGGAGATCTTCTTGAAGCGCGCGCCGTTGGCGATGGCCCGGGCCAGGCCCCTGAGCCGTCCGGCGCTTTCGAGCGACTCCACGAACGGCATCCTCAGCACCCGATGGGGCACGCCGTCCACCCGGGTGGTCACCAGCGTGTCCGACATGCCGAGGTAGAGCTTCTTCACCTCGTCGCCCACGGTCGAGTCCGAGGTGAGCAGGAACCTCGTTCCCATGGCGACCCCGGCCGCGCCGTAGGCCATCGCCGAAGTAGGGGTCGGGGCCGAGGTACTGCGCGTTGCCCCGCCGGTCCGCGCGGTTGAGGTGCACCAGCGCCGCGTCCATCGTCAGGGCGGGCACCGCGACCAGCTCCTCGCCGTCCTCGTAGGGCGAGCGGACCGTACGAAGGCCCGGGTTGACGCGCATGACGTCCGACCCGAGGCCCGCCCGGGTGGGCAGGAACGGCAGCCGGTGGGCCGCCGCGAGCAGGCCGAACATGAACATGCCCTCGTCGTACTCGGTGAACTCCACCGCACCCGTCTGCCGCGCGACCCGGAAGTGCGGTTCCAGGGGGATCGAGTCGAGGGTGACGAACGGGGCCACGACCCTGCGCACCTTGCCGTACGCGCACAGCAGGCCCACGTCGGCCCCTCCGTACGACACCACCGTGAGGTCACGGAGCGCGGAGCGGCAGATCGCGCGGACCAGGGCCATCGGCTTGCGCCGGGACCCCCAGCCGCCGATCCCGATCGTCATGCCGCTCTCCAGGGACCCGGCGATCTCGTCGGCCGACATCGTCTTGTCCCTCATCCGAGGTCCTCCCGGGCGCGGTCGGTGAAGGCGGCGCGGTGACGGTCGCCCGCGCCCATCAGGTTGAGCTCGAAGGTGAAGCCCTGCTCGAACCGGTATCCGCGCTTCACGTCGACGGGGTCGATGCCGTTCAGCGACTCCTTGGCCCGGCGGATGACATACGGGTCCTTGCCCGCGATCTGGCCGGCGACCTCGAAGGCGGCGTCCCTCAGCTTGTCGCGCGGCACGATCTCCAGCACCGAGCCGTGCTGGCGCAGCTCGGCGGCCGTGATGTTGCGGCAGGTGTACACCATGGCCCTCATGAGGTGCTGAGGTACGAGCCTCGCCAGGTGGGTCGCCGCTCCGAGCGCCCCCCTGTCCACCTCTGGCAGCCCGAAGTAGGCGTCCTCGCTGGCCACGACGATGTCGGCGTTGCCCACCAGGCCGATGCCGCCGCCCAGGCAGAAGCCGTGTACGGCGGCGAGCACCGGGACCTCGCACTCGTAGACGGCCGCGAAGGCCGCGTAGCAGCCGCGGTTGGCGCCGACCAGAGCCTCGTACCCGGACGTACGCCGCATCTCCTTGATGTCCACGCCGGCGTTGAAGCCCGTTCCCTCCGCGCGGAGCACGACGACCCGCGTCCCCGGGTCGCGTCCCGCCGCGAGCACGGCGTCCGCCAGGTCGAACCAGCCCTGGACGGGCAGCGCGTTGACCGGGGGGACGTCGACCACGACCTCCGTGATCGGGCCGCCGTTCACTGTGATTCCCATCGCCCCTCACCGACCCTTTGGCACCTAACGCTTGCTTGGTACCGTAGCACGACGGCCATATCAGGGGCGGTGGTGCGGATGGTGAGCTACGACTACACCGGCAGGGTCGTGCTGGTGACCGGGGGCAGCAGGGGCATCGGGGCCGGCATCGCCTCGGCCTTCCTCGGAGCCGGCGCCGAGGTGGTGGTCTGCGCCCGCAAGCCGCCCGACCGGCTGCCCAGGGAGCCGGAGGGCCTGCTGCGCGGGGGCACGGGGCCGTTCCGCCAGGCGCGCTACCTCGCCGCGGACGTCCGGGACCCCGGCGACGTCGACCGCCTGTTCGCCGGGATCGAGCAGGGGTACGGGCGGCTGGACGTGGTCGTCAACAACGCCGGCGGCTCACCTGCCGCGCCGCTCGCCGGCACGTCGCCGCGCCTCCACGCCAAGATCATCGAACTCAACCTGACGGCGCCGCTGCTGGTGTCCCAGCGCGCGTATCCCCCGCTGTCCGCGTCCGCGGGCTCGATCGTGATGATCGGGAGCGTGAGCGGCGACCGGCCCTCGCCCGGCACCTCCGCGTACGGCGCGGCCAAGGCCGGGCTCCACCACCTGGCCGAGTGCCTGGCGGCGGAGTGGGCGCCCGCCGTCCGGGTCAACACGGTCGTGGTCGGCCTCGCCGAGACCGAGAACGCGGCGGGCCACTTCGGCGGATCCTTCGAGCAGGTGGCCGCGACCGTCCCCGCGGGTCGCATGGCCAGGCCGCAGGACGTGGCCGAGGCCTGCCTGTGGCTGGGCTCACCGGGCTTCGTGACGGGCGCGCGGGTCCATGTCCACGGAGGGGGCGAGATCCCGGCTTGGCGACAGCTTTCCTGATCTGGGCATATATCCCTTTTTCTGGGGAAACTTACGTGATCATCGCGGCAAAGGAATGGTGAATGAGCGGTATCTGTGCGGGGCGCGTCGTCGTGGTGACCGGCGCCGGGCGTGGCATCGGACGGGAGCACGCACTGGAGTTCGCCCGGCAGGGAGCGAAGGTCGTCGTGAACGACCTGGCACCGGACTCCAGGGGGCGGGACGCTCCGGCGGTCCGGCACAGGCCGTCGTGGAGGAGATCAGGGACCTCGGCGGCCAGGCGGTCGCCAACTGCGACGACGTCGCCGACTGGGACGGCGCCGGGCGCCTGGTGAAGACCGCGCTGAGCGCCTTCGGCGGCCTCGACGTGCTCGTGAACAACGCGGGGTTCGTCCGCGACCGCATGCTCGTCTCGATGACCGAGGAGGAATGGGACGACGTCATCCGCGTCCACCTCAAGGGTCACTTCCTGCCGCTGCGGCACGCGGCCACGTACTGGCGGGAGCGCTCGAAGGCGGGCGAGCCCGTGGACGCCCGGGTGGTCAACACCTCCTCGGGCGCCGGGCTGCTGGGCAGCGTCGGCCAGGGCAACTACGCCGCGGCCAAGGCCGGGATCGTCGCGCTCACCCACACGGCCGCCGCCGAGCTCGGACGCTACGGCGTGACCGTCAACGCCATCGCCCCGGCCGCGCGCACGCGGATGACCGAGGAGGTCTTCGCCGGGATGATGGCCCGCCCGGACTCGGGCTTCGACGTCATGCACCCCGGCAACGTGGCACCTCTGGTGGTCTGGCTCGGCTCGGCCGAGTCGTCGGAGGTGACCGGGAGGGTGTTCGAGGTCGAGGGCGGCATGATCTCCATCGCCACCGGGTGGCGCCACGGTCCCGGCGTGGACAAGGGCGCCCGGTGGGACGTACACGAGATCGGCGAGGCCGTCGGCAAGCTCATGGCCGACGCCCCGAGCCCCGACTCGGTGTACGGCACGGCACAGGGATGAACCGCGCCTTGTTCACGGGCCTTTCGGTGGTGAGGACTTTGGGTGGTGAGGTCTTTGGGTGGTGAGGTCTTTTCGGCGGATGGGGCGGGAGCCCCGGGAGTGGGGCTCCGGTCCACGGGCGTATCTCCGGGACGAGCGGGCTGACCGGGTAACCGGCCTTCAGGAGAAGGCGTAGCACTCCACTTCGGACCGGCGGTAGGTCAGGCCGCTTTCGACGGACTCTCTCACGCACTGCTGTTGACGGTCGCTGAGCACCAGCACACCGCACACGGTGATGCTGGAGTAGGTGCGGCAGTCGAGGTCGGTGGCGGGTCGCGGGCCGATCTGGTACTTCTCCTTGACCTGCGCCCGGCATTCCTCCCGCGTCTTGGCCGTGTCGGCATATCGGCACTGACGGGTGAGTATCCGGTATTGATCCTTGCTGACGGACTTCTTCTCTTCTTGGACCGGCGGCCCCCCGGCCGCGACCGTACTGAACATCGCGGTCGTACCGAACATCGTCATCGTGGCGAGCACGACGACTGTCGTGATCCTTTTCATGACTTCCCCCAGTCATGACCTTCTTACCCGCTGTGCGGCCTTTCCACGAATTTCTGGACAAATGTCCCTTCAGGCGAGCACCGGGTGGTTGCTCCGGAACACTCCGAGCGGGTCGTGGTGGCGCTTGGCGCCGCGCAGCCTCGCCAGCACGTCACCCGGGTACGCGGAGGCGCTGTTCTCCTCGTGCGCGAGGAAGTTGAAGGGCTTGATGCCGGTGGTGTGCCGGGCCAGCGCCAGGCGCAGCTCGTTCTGCCGGGCCCTGACCGCCCGGACGGCCTCCGGCGTCGGCGTGATCCCGAGCGCGCTGACCAGGTACGGCTCGCGGACGTACCCGCACGCCCCCGCGTCCGGTGCGAGTCGCGACAGCGCGCCGCCGAGGTGGCGGATCTGCACGGACGTCAGCGGCATCCCGGCGCCCGGCGCCGTGGCCGAGAGGAACGCCGCGGCGGTGGTGTCGTCGAACCGGCCGAAGAGCTCGGCGCGCATCATCGAGGGGGAGGGGGAGGTCGGCTCGGCGCAGATGCCGCCCAGGTCGCGCGGCGCGACCTCGCCCCGCGTGTCGACGATCACGCCCGGGATGCGGTCGAACCGCTGCAGCAGCGCGCGAGCCTCGGCGCCGTCACCCAGGAACGTCACGTCGACCACGACCGCCGACAGGCCGCGCAGCGGTTCGGGCAGCTCGGGGAAGGGCGGGAACTGCATGAGCGCGAACCACACGCTCAGCTCCTCGGGCGCCTCCGCGGTGACGTCGCGGAAGGCGGCGAGGACGTCGGCCGCCCGCTCGGCCGGCCAGATGACGCGCCCGCCGTACAGCTCCGGCGCGGGGAACAGCTCGAACTCCATGGCGGTGACCAGGGCGAAGTCGCCGCCGCCGCCCCGCAGGGCCCAGAACAGCTCGGCGTCGGACTCGTCGGTGACCCGCCGTGCCACACCGTGGGCATCGATGACGTCGAACGCGCGCACGCTGTTGGCCGCGAACCCGTGCCGCCTGCTGAACCAGCTCAGGCCGCCGCCGAGGGTGTACCCGGTGGCGCTGACCACGGGTGAGCTGCCGGCGAGGCCGGTGAGCCCGTGCTTGCCCGCCTCCGCGAGCACCGCGCCCCACGAGGCGCCCGCCTCCACCCGGGCGAGCCTCCGCTCCGGCCACACCTGCACGCCGTCCAACCGGCCCGTACGGACCAGGATCTCCCCGTCGAGGCCGTCCGAGGCCCCGTGGCCGCTCGGCTGGACGGCGACGCCGAAGCCGTTCCGCACGGCGAAGCGGACCACCTCGGCCGCGTCGGCCGCGTTCTCGACCTCCACGACGGCGCTGACCGGCTGGTCGACCGTGAGGTTCCACGCCTGCTTCGCGGTCTCGAAGCCCTCGTCCCCGGGTACGGACACCCGGCCGCGCACCGCGCCGCGGAGTTCCTTGGCCTGCCCTGACTCCATGCCGGCCTGCGTGCCGTAGCCGCCGGTTCTGAGTCCCGTGTCGTGCGAAGTCATTGTCTCTCCTCATGTGGGGCCTGGTAGAGCGCTCCGATCACGCCGACGGGCCCGCAACCGCGTGGGGTGCTTACCATCTACGGTCCACTAGGCCGTTTGGGGAGAACTTGGGACTGACTGGTCGCCAGCTTGTGGCCCGCCCGTAGCCCTGCTCGGACCCTCATGCGGTTCCGGGCGAAGGTGTCAGGACGCGATGTCCGCCATGTCCGTACGATGCTCACGGTACTGACTTGTCGAGTATGGGATGGAGTGCCGTGAAGATCGCCTATGTCACCTACGACGGTCCGGACGACGACCGGGAGGTGCTGCTCGCCGCCTGGAAGCAGGCGGGTGTCGACGGCGCGGCGGTGCGCTGGGACGACCCGGACGCCGACTGGGCCGCCTTCGACGCCGCCGTGGTCCGCTCGACGTGGAACTACATCGACCGCCGCCAGGAGTTCGTGGACTGGGCGCACAAGACCGAGAGCGCGACCCGGCTGCTGAACCCGGCCGCCGTGCTGGAGCGCAACACCGACAAGACCTACCTGCGTGACCTCGAACGGCTCGGGATCCCGATCGTGCCGACCCACTGGGTGGGCGCGGACGACGAGGCGGACCTTCCCGCGTGGGACGACTACGTCGTCAAGCCGGCCGTCTCGGCGGGGGCGCGCGACACCATCCGTACGGCCGGCGTCGACGAGGCGGCGGCGCACGCCGGGCGGATCGTCGCGGGTGGCAAGGTCGCCATGGTGCAGCCGTACCTCGACATGGTGGAGAGCGAGGGCGAGACCTCGCTGATCTTCTTCGGCGGCAGGTTCAGCCACGCCATACGCCGCAACGCCATGCTGGCCAACGGCACCGAGGCCCCCCGCGCGAACCACGTCGGCGCGGACCTCCGCGACCCCGCCCCCGACCAGCTCGATCTCGCCGGACGGGTGCTGGGCTCCATCCCCGAGGACATCCTGTACGCCCGCGTGGACCTGGTCCGCCTTCCCGACGGAAGCCCCGCACTGATCGAGCTTGAACTCACCGAGCCCTACTTCTACCTCGCCTACGCCCCCGGAGCCGCTACCCGCTTCACCACCGCCCTCCGCGCCCTCCTCTGAACGACGCCCTCCTCTGAACGACGACCTCCCCTGAACGACGCGCTCCCCTGAACGACGACCTCCTGTGAACCCTGCCCGGCTCGCGCCCCGCCACCGACGCGCGAGCCGAGCGGCCTCACATGTCGCCGCCGTGCGTGCCGGCGGGTTCGTGGGGTGGGTCTGGTGTCAGGGGTGCTGGCTGGAGACCGAGATGATCTCGCCGGTCATGTACGAGGAGTAGTCCCCGGCCAGGAAGACGATGACGTTGGCGACCTCCCACGGTTCGGCCGGCCTTCCGAACGCCTCTTTCGCGGTCAGTTCGGCGAGCAGGTCGTCGCTGGTCACCTTGGCGAGGAACGGGTGCATGGCCAGCGACGGCGCCACCGCGTTGATCCGTATGCCGTGCCCGGCGGCCTCAAGCGCCGCGCAGCGGGTCAGGGCCATCACCCCGGCCTTGGCGGCGGCGTAGTGCGACTGGCCCTTCTGCGCCCGCCACCCGATGACCGAGGCGTTGTTGACGATCACGCCCCGGCCCTGGGGGATCATGTGCCTGAGCGCGGCACGGGTGCAGCGCATCGTGCCGGTGAGGGTGACGCCGACCACCATGTCCCACTGCTCGTCCGTCATGTCCACCAGGTCGGCCGTGCCGCCGAGGCCGGCGTTGTTGACCACGACGTCGATCCGCCCGTGCGCGTCCATGGCCGCGTCGAACAACGCGAGGACCTGCGCCTCCGAGGTGACGTCGCACGGCACGGCGAGCGGCCGCACCCCGGTCAGCCCGGTCAGCGACGCGGCGGCCTCGGCGAGCCGGCGCTCGTGCCGGTCGGAGATGACGATCGTGGCCCCCTCCTCCGCGCACCGCCTGGCCGTGGCGTACCCGATGCCGGCCCCGGCGGCGGCCGTCACCAGCGTGACCTTCCCGTCGAGCAGGCCGTGCGCGGGTGGGTAGGCGGGGGTCATGGCGAGCTCCTGTCGGGATGGCGCCTGCCCGGGTCAGCGGTCCTTCGGCAGGCCGAGCGTACGTTCGGCGATGATGTCGCGCTGGATCTCGCTCGAACCGGCATAGATCGTGTCGGCGCGGCTGAACAGGTAGAGCCGCTGGAGGTCGTTGAGGTCGTACGGCTCGCCACCCGCCACCAGGCCTTCCCGTCCCTGCACGGCCTGCGCCAGCTCGCCCAGCCTGCGGTGCCACTCCGACCAGTAGAGCTTGGCGATCGAGACCTCAGGCCCCGGCTCGCCCGCCGACAGGGACGTCATCGTGCGCAGGGCGTTGAACCGCATGATCTCCAGCTCCAGCCACGACCGGACGAGCCGGTCGCGCAGCACCGGGTCCTCCGCCGCGCCGGTGCGCTCGGCCGTCTCGATCACCGTGTCCAGTTCGCGCCTGAAGCCGATCTGCTGGCCGAGCGTGGAGGCGCCGCGCTCGTACCCCAGCGTGGCCATGGCGACCCGCCAGCCCTCCCCGGGCGCGCCCAGGATGTCGGCGGCGGCCGTACGGGCGCCGTCGAAGAAGACCTCGCTGAACTCGCTCGTGCCCGTCATCTGGACGATGGGACGGACCTCGACGCCGGGCTGGTCCATGGGCACCAGCAGGTACGACAGGCCGCGGTGCCGCCGCGAGCCCGGCTCGGTCCTGGCCAGGACGAAGCACCAGCCGGCCACGTGCGCGAGGGACGTCCATACTTTCTGACCGGTGATGACCCATTCGCCGCCCTCCAGGGTGGCGCGGGTGCGCACGCCCGCCAGGTCGGAACCGGCGTCCGGTTCGGAGTACCCCTGGCACCAAAGCTCCTGGCCCGACTGGATGGGCGGCAGGAACCGGCGCTTCTGCTCCTCGGTGCCGAAGTCGAGGATCGTCGGCCCGATCAGGCCCTCGCCGATGTGACCCACCCGGGCGGGCGCGTTCGCCCTGGCGTACTCCTCGTGGAAGATCACCTGCTGGTCGAGGGGCGCGTCGCGCCCGCCGTACTCCTCCGGCCAGCCGAGGCAGGTCCACCGGGCTGCGCCGAGGTGGCGCTCCCAGGCCATGCGAAGCTCGTGACCCTCGTGCTCCCGGCCGGGCCCGCCGAGCCCCCGGGCGCCGGCGAACTCGCCGGTCAGGTTCTCCTCCAGCCAGGAACGGACCTCCTCGCGGAAGCCGTCGCTCATGCGTCGAACCGGCCGTAGCCTCCGCGGAAGAACACCAGGGGCCCGCGGTCCTCGTGCGTGTCCAGGTCGTGGACGCGGGCCACGACGATCAGGTGGTCCCCCGCGAGGTGCTCCGTCTCCACCGAGCAGTCGATCCAGGCGAGCGCGCCGTCGAGGACGGGGCTCCCGCCGGGGGAGGTGGTCCAGGCGAGGCCGGCGAACTTGTCCCCGCCCCTGGCGGCGAGCTGCCTGCTGACCTGTTCGTGGTGTTCGGCGAGGACGTTCACGCAGAGTCGCTCCGCCGACCTCAGCCTTGGCCAGGTCGTGCTGGTGTGCGCGACGCAGAAGGCCACCAGCGGGGGGTCGAGCGAAACAGAGGTGAAGGAGTTGGCCACGAGCCCGCACGGCTCACCGCTCACCGGGTCGAGCGCCGTGATCGCGACCACACCGGTCGCGAACCGGCCCAGCACGTTCCTGAAATGCTGCCCGCCGGTCAAGGAGGCGGACTGCCCGTTCGCGGCGGAGGCGCGCCGTCCGTTCGTGGTGGGGGACTGCGTCGTGGAGGAACGGGTCGTGGAGGAACGGGTCGTGGAGGACTGCGGGGAGCCGGGACGGACGGGCGGGAGAGGCGGCAAGGGGGGAGGAGGAACGGACGCGCCGTCGCGCACCGTGGAGGGGTGCCCGTGGACCGCGGCGGCGCCGTGCGGCGCGATCAGCCGGGCCGCGTGGGTGCTCATCGTCGTACTCGCCTCCTTGGGTGGCGCCTGGCTCCCCCAGGAAGTGCTCGACGGGGAGGACGTGAGGGGGGCGGTCTCCTCCATCGTATCCCTTACTTTACCAAGCGCTTGCTTGGAAGATAGGAGAGGTGATGCCGCGATGTCAAGCCGGTCGCGTCTTCCCGCATGTCAGTTGGCCTCCTCGACCTCGCCCGCCTCGGTCTCGCTCACGGCGGTGGCGTGATCAGAGTGCAACCTCAACCGTGGTTGAAGTCAAGGCGGTCCCATGCGGAGATCGTTGACAGCTTCGGTGAGGCGCACCTAGCCTCGAAGCCGTACAAGCGCTTGCTCAACAGCGGACGGCCGGGAGGCGGCGTGCTCACGACGGCCCAGCCCCCAGCGGGACCGGGCGGGCGGGCCACGCGCCCTGCCCGAGAGGCCGGGCGATGAGCGGGCTGCGCGACCGTACCGCCATCGCGGGGGTCGGATACACCGCGTTCTCCAAGAACTCCTGGGTCAGCACGCTGACGCTGGCCTGTGAGGCCGTCCTCGCCGCGCTGGACGACGCGGGGCTCACCGCCGACGACGTCGACGGCATCGCCACCCACCGCGTCGGCGACTCCGCCGCGCCGTCGGTCGTCGGGCCGGCGCTCGGCATCGACGCGCCCGCGTGGTACCTCGACCAGTTCGGCGGGGGCAGCGTCTCCCACGGCGTGGTCGGCCAGGCGGCCCTCGCCGTGGCGGCGGGCGTCGCGGAGACCGTGGTCTGCTACCGCGCCATCAACGCCCGGTCGGAGTTCCGCATGGGCGGTACGGGCCGGGCGGCGCCGGTCAGCCCGGAGACGCAGTACCAGGTGCCCTACGGGTACACCGCCCCGCCGCAGCAATACGCGATGTACGCCCGCGCTCACATGCTGAAATATGCCACGAAAGCTGAGCATTTCGGGCAGTTGGCCGTCACGCAGAGGGCGAACGCGGCCAAGAACGCGCGTGCCCTGATGCGCACGCCCATCACCATGGACGACTACCTCGCCAGCCGCTGGATCGCCGAACCGTTCCGCCTCCTGGACTGCTGCCTGGAGACCGACGGGGCATGCGCCGTCGTCGTCACCACGGCCGAGCGCGCCAGGGACCTGCGCCGGCGGCCGGTCCTGATATCGGCCGCGGCCTGGGGAGGCGGGGACTCCTTCCTGTCGGGCGGCGCGACCCCCGCCGACCCCACGACCACCAGTGCGGCCGAACTGGCGCCCCGCCTGTACGGGATGGCGGGCGCGGGCCCGAAGGACATCGACGTCGCCGAGCTGTACGACTGCTTCACCTACTCGGTGATCGTCCAGCTTGAGGACTACGGCTTCTGCGCCAAGGGGGAGGGCGGGCCGTTCGTCGCCTCCGGGGCGACCGCGCTCGACGGATCCCTCCCGGTGAACACCCACGGCGGGTTCCTGTCGGAAGGCTACGTGCACGGGATGAACCACATCGCCGAGGCCGTCTCGCAGCTCAGGGGCGACGCGGGGGACCGCCAGGTGCCGGGAGCCGAGGTGGCGCTGTCCACGGCCCAGCCCGGCTACATCCTGCCCGCGACCTCCGCGCTGGTCCTGCGGAAGGGATGACATGATCAAGCCCGTCCCCGACCGGGACTCCGCCGAGTGGTGGGAGCGCGTCGCCAGGCACGAGTTCGTGATCCAGGCCTGCGAGGGCTGTGGCACGCTCCGCTTCCCGGCCCGCGCGTACTGCCCCCGCTGCCGCGGCAGGCGGTGGAGCTGGCGGGAGGTCAGCCCCACCGGGCGGATCATGAGCTGGATCGTCAACCACCAGCCGTTCCTGCCCGACGCCCCCACGCCGTACACGGTCGTCATGGTGCGCCTCGCCGACGCCCCCGGCTGCGTGATGGTCGGCAACTGGCACCAGTACGTGGAGCCGGTGGCGGACCAACTCGTGCGGGCGTCCTACACCTACGTCGACGAGCGGCTCTCACTGATCAACTGGCAGCCGCTGTGAGGTGGTGACGGAAGCGTGTCCTGGCGGGCGTGGGGGACCCGCCAGGACACGCTCCGCTCCGGCGCGGCGGCCAGGACCCCGGCGAGGGTTGGGGTCCTGGCCGTCGTTCATCGCACGGAGTCTGTGGGGGGCCGGTCGCCGGACTGGTCGTCCCAGTCGTGGGGCGCTTCGTCTCCCGGCCTTCTGAGATGGCGCTTGAGGAGCTGAGCCGCGCCGACGGGATCGGCCGCGGGGTGGGTGACGGTGAGGCCGTCCTCGTTCCAGACGAACGAACCCTTCCTGCACCAGACCGTCAGCTCCGTGGTCACCGAGAGCACGGACATCCCTTTTCCGCTGCTCTGATACGTGTGGGTGAACCCCTCTCGATGCAGCGCGTAGCGCAGTAGACGCGTCGCCTCGCGGGGATCGTGCCAAGGCAGATACGGCGTGCCCGCTCTTACCGCCAGCACTGGCCCTCACTCCCTCGCCGACCCTTTGATGGATTTGTACCAACGTTTGGATAATGCGGTGTGGAGACGCTTGGGTCAAGGGGTTGTTTGCTGTCAGATCGAGATCGTCTAGATTCGTAGGTACAAAAGGACGCAACCGTAGGTGAGATTTGGCACGGTCGACGCTGTACCAGCAGGTGGCCGGCGAGCTGCGCAGGGCCATCTACTCCGGCGAGCTCGGGCCCGGAGCCCAGCTGCCGACGGAGATGGACCTCATGGACAGCCATGAGGTCAGCCGAAACACGGTACGGCTCGCTCTGGCCGAGCTTGAGAACGAGGGCCTGATCACCCGGATGCGCCGCCGCGGCAGCTTCGTCCGCGACCGCAGGGCGCTGCTCATGCGCCCGCAGGACGAGCTGGGCGCCTCGCCGGGGGTGATGCGCCGGGAAGCCTTCGCCGAGGCCGTCACCAAGGAGGGCCGCAAGCCGGGGCAGGAGATCGAGGTCTCCATCGTGGAGCCTCCCGAGGAGATCGCGGCCAGGCTGGAGCTCGACGAGCACTCCGTGGCCGTGGTGCGGCGACGTCTCCGCTACGTGGACGACCAGCCGTACAACACCAACGACTCCTACTTCCCGCACGCGCTCGTCAGCGACTCCGAGATCGCCCGTCCGTCGGACATCACGCGCGGAGCCAACCGCGTGCTGGAGGAGCTCGGCCACCGGCAGGTCCGGGTTGTGGATGACATATCCGCACGCATGCCGACTCCTGAGGAATCCTCCCGGCTGCAACTCGAACCTGGTACCCCTGTTGTCGTATATGTCCGAGTTGGTTATGACCGTGACGACACCCCGGTCCGAGTCGCCGTGTCGGTCCTGCCCGCCGACAAGCATCTGATCAGGTACGAGCTCGAACTGAGCTGACCTCGCGCGCCGCCGAAGTGGCGGCGATCGCGACGTCTCGCCTTTCGGCGCGGGCCGGGGCCGCCACCGCGGCCGACCACGCCCGCCGGCCCGGCGGCGAACGCCGTTCACACCGGCCTTCACTGATAAAGCCGCGCGCCCCCCGTCGAGCACGCTCCGTGTTCAGGGCGCTACCGAAGGCGACGAAAGGATGACTCATGCACCCCGACACCCTCCACCTCGGAGCCTCGCTCACCCTCCGCAACGCCACCCCCGACGATCTCCCAGGCGTCCTCGCGCTCCTGGCGGAGACGGCGGGCTGGCTCCACGGCCGGGGCATCCGGCAGTGGCCGGCCGCGGGCTTCCCCGCCGCCCGCATCGAGCCGCTGATCGCCGAGGGCACCCTGTGGGTGCTGGACGACGAGGAGACCCGCGGAGGGCGGGAAACGCTTTCCGCCCCCGCGGCGACCCTGGCCCTCGACGACCACGCCGACCCCGAGTTCTGGAGGCGCGGCGACCACCCGGAGAGCGGCCTGTACGTCCACAAGCTGGCCGTCGGGCGTGCCTTCTCCGGGCAGGGCCTCGGTGAGACCCTGCTCGACTGGGCGGCCCTGCGCGTGGCGGCGGCCGGGCGCCGGTGGCTGAGGCTCGACTGCTCCAAGGACAACCCGGGGCTCCAGGGCTACTACCAGAAGGTGGGTTTCCGGCATGTCCGGACGGTGGACCTCCCGCACCGCGCCTCGGGCGCGCTGTTCCAGAGGGCCGCCGACCTTGGGTCTCCTTCGCTTCCGCGTGCGCGCCGGCGGAAGCCTTCGCACGCGCATTCCAGGTGATGACAGGCATAGCGGACGCTCTTGCCGTCGGGGAGAGATCATGAAGTAGCCGTCCAACCCCGGACAGGTGAGGGCCTGTGGGTGGTAGCGGTCCAACTCGGGACAGGAGGGTCCGATAGCCTCAGGACCCATGACCGGATCGCTGCTAGAGGTGATCGCGCTGGACGTGCGCGACGCCGTGGCCGCAGAGGAGGGCGGCGCGGACCGCCTGGAGATCGTGGCCGACATGTCCGTCGGCGGGCTGACCCCCGCCCCGGAGACCGTCGCGGCGATCGCCGAGCAGTCCGCGCTACCCCAGATGGTGATGCTCCGCTCCAACGGGGGCTTCACCGTGACACCCGAGGAGCTCGAAGGCCTGGAGCGGGACGCCCGCACCCTGGCGGACGCCGGAGCGGCGGGGTTCGTCTTCGGCTTCCTCGACGAGCAGGGTGCGGTCGACCTGGCGGCCACCAAGGCGCTCATCCACGCCGTCACCCCCCTGCCCTGGACCTTCCACCGCGCCGTGGACAACGCCGCCGACGTGCAGGCGGGCTGGCGGGCCGTACGGCTGTTGCCGAACCTCGCGACCGTGCTCACCTCCGGCGAGGTCTCCGGCATCGCGGCGGGGCTGCCGGTCCTGCGGTCACGGGCCGAGGCGGGCGACGCGCCCCTGATCCTCGCCGGAGGCGGGCTCAAGCCGCATCTCGTCCCCCCGTTACTCGACTACGGCGTGCGCGCCTTCCACGTCGGCGGCGCCGTACGGGCGTCGTGGTCCGACCCCGTCGACCCCCGGCTGGTCCGGCGGTGGCGCGACCTGGTGGACACGATCTGACGTGCGCCTCACCCTTGGAGACCATGACGTCCCCGGCGCGGGCGCGGCGCTCGGCGAGCAGGCGGAACGCTACCCCGGCCCCACGGGCGCCTGGCAGCCCGTGCACACCGTGTACGTGCCCGCCGACCGGTTCGACCGGGAAACGGTCCGGTCGTGGGGAGCGGCGGCCCTGGGGCTCATGGAGAGCCACTTGCCGGGCGACGCCGAGCTGTCGTCGGTGTTCGGGCCCCTGCCCGGCGGCCTGGCCTCGGACGTGCGCCGCCGGGTGGCGCGCAAGCTGGCCGCCGAGCCCGTCGAGGACCTGAGAATCGACTTCGAGGACGGGTACGGCGTGCGCCCCGGCGCGGAGGAGGACGCCCACGCCGAGGCCGCGGCCGAGGCGGTCGCCGCGATGCGGTCCTCGGGCACGCTGCCGCGGCGCTGGGGCATCCGGGTCAAGTCGTTCGCCGACGGCGACCCCGCGCGTGCCCTCCGCACGCTGGACGGGTTCCTGACCGGGGTGGTCGAGCGGGTGGGCTCCCTTCCCGACGGCTTCACGGTCACCTTCCCGAAGGTGCTGATGGAGGCCTACCTCGGGCAGTTCGCCGGCCGCCTTCCCCTCCTGGAGGAGGGGCTCCGGCTGCCGCCCGGGACGCTGCGGTTCGAGATGCAGGTGGAGGCGCCGCAGACGGTGATGTTCCTCCTGCGCTCGCCCGATCTCGTGCCCTCGCTGCGCGGGCGGCTGGCTGCGGCGCACTTCGGGGTGTTCGACTACACCGCCGCCTGCGGGCTCCCGCCGGCCGAGCAGCGCCTGGACCATCCGGTGTGCGACCACGCCCGCGAGGTCATACGCACCGCGCTGGCGGGCACGGGGGTCGAGCTGTCGGACGGCTCGCTGGCCGCCTCGCCCGCCTCGGACTCGACGGGCGACGTGCACGCGCTGTGGCGCGCCCACGCCGGGATGGTCCGCCACTCCCTGCGCCACGGGTTCTACCAGGGCTGGGACATGCACCCCTCGCACCTGGTCAGCAGGTACGCCACCGTCTACGCCTTCCATCTGGCCGGCCGGGACGCCCACGCGGAGCGCGTACGGGCCTGGGAGGCGCGGCGGGACGCGGGCGGCGGCGTGATGGACGAGCCCGCCACGATCAAGACCCTCTCGACCGCCCTCCACCGGGCGTCCCTGGCGCTGGGGGACTAGGGACGCGGGATGCTGCGCAGGTTCGCGCGGGCCATCTCGACCATCTTGCCCACGCCGCCGCTGACGACGATCTTGCCCGCCGCGAGCGCGAAGCCCTTGATCTGGGCGGGCGTGACGCGCGGCGGCACGGCGAGCACGTTGGGATCGGTGACCAGGTCGACCAGGTACGGACCCGGGGCCGACAGGGCGTGCGCGAGCCCGTCGCGGACCTCCGAGGGCTTCTCGACGCGCAGCGACGGGATCCCGGCCGCCGCCGCTATCGCCGCGTAGTCCACGGGCGCGTGGTCGGTCCCGTAGTCGGGGAACCCGTCCACCAGCATCTCCAGCTTGACCATGCCGAGCGACGAGTTGTCGTACACGACGATCTTCACGGGCAGGTCGTGCAGGCGCACGGTGAGCAGCTCGCCCAGCAGCATCCCGAGGCCGCCGTCCCCCGACATCGAGATCACCTGGCGGTCCGGGTAGGCGAACTGCGCGCCGATGGCGTGGGGCAGCGCGTTCGCCATGCTGCCGTGGAGGAAGGAGCCGATCACCCGCCGCCTGCCGTTCGGCGTGAGGTAGCGCGCGGCCCACACGTTGCACATGCCGGTGTCCACGGTGAACACCGCGTCGTCGGCCGCCAGGTCGTCCAGGACGGCCGTGGCGTACTCGGGGTGGATCGGCACGTGGTGGTCGACGTCCTTGGTGTAGGCGTCGACGACGCGTTCGAGGTCGCGGGCGTGATCGCGCAGCATGCGGTCGAGGAAGCTCCGGTCGGTCTTCTGGCGCACCAGGGGGAGCACGGTGCGCAGCGTCTCGCCGACGTCCCCGTGTACGGCGACGTCGAGGGGCGTGCGGCGGCCCAGCTTGGTGGGGTCGTGGTCGACCTGGACGGTGTGCCCCTGGGGCAGGAAGTTGTCGTAGGGGAAGTCCGTGCCCAGCAGCACCACCAGGTCGGCGTCGTTCAGCGCGTCGTAGCAGGCGCCATAGCCGAGCAGGCCGTTCATGCCGACGTCGAAGCGGTTGTCGTACTGGATCCACTCCTTGCCGCGCAGGCTGTGCCCGATGGGGGCCCAGACTCTGGCGGCCAGGGCCATGACCTCCTCGTGGGCGTCCCGGCAGCCCGCGCCGCAGAACAGGGCGACCCGCTGCGCGGCGTTCAGGGCGTAGGCCAGCGCCCGCACCTGGGAGGGCGGCGGCGCGACGACGCCCCTCTCGGTGACCAGCGTGCTGGTGCCCGTCGGGCGCGCGGTGGGCAGCGCGGCGACGTCGCCGGGGAGCACCACCACAGACACCCCGCCCAGCCCCTCGGCGTACTGCATGGCGATGCGCAGCACCCTCGGCATCTGCTCCGGACTGGTGATCATCTCGCAGTAGTGGCTGCAGTCGGCGAACACCCGTTCGGGATGGGTCTCCTGGAAGAAGCCGGTGCCGATCTCGGGCGAGGGCAGGTGCGAGGCCAGGGCCACCACGGGCGCACCCGTGCGGTGGGCGTCGTACAGGCCCTGGATCAGGTGGGTGTTGCCGGGCCCCTGGCTGCCCGCGCAGACCGCGATCCTCCCGGTGAGCTGGGCCTCGGCCGCGGCGGCGAACGCTCCGGCCTCCTCGTTGCGCACGTGTACCCAGTCGATGCCGTCGGCGCGGCGGATCGCGTCCACGATCGGGTTGAGGCTGTCGCCGACGACGCCGTAGACGCGCTGCACACCGCCCTGCCGGAGCACCTTGACGAACTGCTCGGCGACCGTGGCGCTCATGGCCGGGCCTTCGCGGCGGCCCGGCGGGCGCGCGGATACGTCTGAGCCTCGGCGTCCAGTCCGGCCGCCACACAGGCGGTGCGCAGCCGATTGAGCGCGGCTATCGCGTTGGGAGCCGCGATCCCGCGAAA
>NZ_JBEZFH010000093.1:0-26232 GCF_040649355.1 Sphaerisporangium sp. NPDC049002
AGCCGTGCTGGGTGCGAACCTGCTCGGCGGTGGCCGGCCGAAGAGCCGCAGCCGGGCACGCAGACCGCCCAGCGCGCCCGGCGGGCCGCGCAGCGGGCCGCCTTTAAAGACGGGAAGAAAGTTCTCATCCAGTAAGCGGGGAGCCTGGTTCGCTGTCGCTGGAGTGCTCCGCCTAGCCGGCGGCTTACTCGGCTGTCGAGGGCGCTTGTTCGTCTGGCTCGGCGACGAATGAGCCCATGCCGGGCTCTGTGTGGATGAGGCCGTCTGCTCGTAGGGCGCGCATGACCTTCTGCGCGGTGGCGTTGGCGATGCTGAACTCTTCGACGAGGTCGATGAGGGAGGGAATGCGTTCACCTGGCTTGTACTGGCCAGAGCGGATGCGCTCGCGCATGATCGCATGGACCTGTCGCCACCTGGGCTGATTTGGCTTCAGCTCGATCATGAGGCAACCGTAGGAAGCTATGACGCGCCTGGCGATGGACGGCACGCTATAGCGCGCTATGGCTTGCCGCGCTTATGATGCCCGCATGGAAGCACCGGACCGGGACCCCCGTGAGGGGTCGGAGCGGGTTCTGCCTGGCCAGTTGGATGTGAGTAGGCCCAGCGTGGCGCGGATGTATGACTACTTCTTGGGTGGCAAGGAGAACTTCGCGGTTGATCGGGAGCGGGCAGAGGAGGTGATGCGGCTGGCTCCTCATGTGCCGTTCATGGCGCAGGCGAACCGGGATTTCCTGGGGCGGGCGGTGCGGTACCTCGCTGGCGAGTGCGGTGTCCGGCAGTTCATCGACATCGGGACCGGGTTGCCGACGCAAGAGAACGTTCATCAGGTGGCCCAGCGGGCCGACCCGCGGGCGCGGGTGGTGTACGTCGACAATGACCCGCTCGTGTTGGTGCACGCGCGGGCGCTGCTGGCCGACAATCCCAACACCCATGTGATGGCCGGTGACCTGCGCGAGCCCTGGGCGATTCTGGGTGACCCGCACGTGCGGGGTGTGATCGACTTCTCCAAGCCGGTGGCGGTGCTGCTGTGCGCGATCCTGCATTTCATCCCTGACGAGGATGATCCCTATGGGATCGTCTCGACGCTGGTCAAGGCCATGGCTCCAGGGTCTTACCTGGTGGTCTCCCATGCTGAGCGGCACCGGGACCTGGTGCGGGCGACGTCGGCCTATGAGGAGGCGAGCGCTCCGGCGGTGCTGCGGTCGCTGGTGGAGATCGCCGGGTTCCTCGACGGCCTGGAGCTGGTCGATCCGGGGGTGGTGTACCTGCCGCTGTGGCGGCCGGACGGGCCGCTGTTCTTCGAGGATTGCCGGGTGTTGGCCTATGGCGGGATAGGGGGCAAGCCGTGACCGCTCCTGGGCCGGCGGGCGCACCGGTTCCGGTCGTCGGCGGTTCTTTGGTGCCGCGTTCCCCGGCGACGGCGGCCGTGCTGCGGTTGAGCCGGGAGTTGGAGTCCTTGGGGATTACCGCTGACCCGCACGAGGGGGATCAGGTGGCGGCGCTGTCGGTGTGGGTGAACTTGGTGATCTGGTGCGAGACAGGTCCTGGTGGTCTGCGTTACCGCTGGTGGACCGGCCGCGTATCGGCGCATAGCGGGCGGTGGGTCTACACCTGGTGTTCCATCCGTGACCCCTCGACGGCTGCACGACGCATAGCCGTCCGTTACTGGGAGCTGCGGGGGCTCAATGCCGCGGGTGGGTCTGGTCGTGGCTGAGCTGGAGATCGTCTGGGTGAAGTCGGCGAAGGTGCACGCCTTCAGGCACGGGATGGTCGGCGGGGTGCGGGCCTTCACCTTGGACGTGGTCTGCCGGCCTTACGAGTTGCATTGCAAGTTGCCCGGTCCCAAGGGTGCCCAGGAGATCGAGAGGTTCGCCAGCGAGGAAGCCGCCTACGCGCGGGCGCGTGACAAGGTCGCCGAGTTCCTCCAACTGTTCGGCCGGCCGCTCCCGGCCGCCGCCTCGACACAAGGCGGGCCATGACCGCGCCTATCGCCTACCAGGACCGGGCCGCTGTGAACGCTTCTCAACACCAGTTGCCGTTGTGTGTGCCCGGTGGCCGAGAGGGCGGCGGCTGTGCGCACCTGCGGGTGCGCTGGACCTGGATCTGGCCCTACGCCGGCCATCTGCCCGGCGGCGCGACCTGCGGGGACTGCGACACCTGGTGGCGGCTGGACCTCATCCCGCCGGCCGTGCTTGAGCGTCTTCCGGCAGCGGGCGCACCACGCGAGGAGACGGGGCGGTGAGGGCGTGGAACGCGTCGGCGATCTCGCGGGCCGCCTGGTCGGGGCCGATGCGGTCGGTGTGGAGTCGAAGGTGAAAGAAGCCCTCGTCGCTGCCGGTCTCCAGGTCGGTGAGCGTCTCGTCCCACGCGGCCAGGCGCTGGGCGGTGTCGACGTCCCGGCGGTGGCGCGACCGTTGCTCACAGACCTCACGGGGCACCCACAGCAGGACGCGCAACCAGGGGTCTCGCCCGACGAGGCGGCGCAAGTCGGCGATGTTGCCGATGTGGGCGACCGGGATAAGCCCGGCATGGCCCATGTCGTCGACCTCGGCGCGGTCGATGGCGTAGGTGTTGCCATACCGATGGGTCTCGGCGAGCGTGCGGCCGGCCTGGCGCAGCTCATCGAGTCGGGCGGCGGTGACGAGGTGGTATTCCTCGGCTCGCCCGGTGCCGACCTTGAGTTTGCGCAGCAGCCGAAACCGGGGGTCGAGCCGGTGAAGGGCCTGGGTGGTGGTGCTCTTGCCGCTGGTGGGCGGGCCGTACAACACGACCCCTGTGGGTGGCGTCACGTCAGGATGCGCTTGAGGGCGTCGCGGGTCTGGTCGGCAAGGCTGATCGCCGAACCTAGCCGGTTGTCGACGGTGAGGTGTGCGGTGGGCGGGGCCTTGTCGGTGTCCAGGCCGGCGACGTACTGCTCCCAGTTGGCCAGCTTCCACGCGTCCCGCGCGGCTCCACGGAATTCGATGTACTCGCGCATGGATTCCGGGTCGCAGCGGACCCAGATCGCGGCGACGTCAATGCCCTTGGCCGCGCACCGGTTCTCCAGCCGGGTGAACCACGCCTCGTCGCGGAGTTCGGTGATGAACGGCGCCGAGAGGATCGCCGAGGTGCCGACGTTGAGGTTGTCCCATGCGGCTTCCATCAGGCACCGGTACTCCAGCGGCCGTACCTCGCTCAGGTACAGCTCGGTGTGCCGGTCGTTGGCGTCGCTACCGAGTGAGATAAGCAGCCGTTCGGCCATGGACCGGGTGAGGGAGTCCTTGTCCAGGAACGCCCAGCCGGTGATGTCGGACAGGAACCGCGAGAACTCCGTCTTGCCCGATCCCGCGTACCCGCCCACCAGAACGAGGATCGGCTTGGGGCTTCCTCCCCCGTGGCGCCGGCGCCAGGCGTCGACCACGCGAGCGCGTAGAGCGGCCTGGGGGGACCCGTCGCTCTGGATGCCGTCGACAGAGACTTTGGTGAACGCCTCCTCGATGACCAGGGCGGCGGCGTTGTCGGCTGCGGGGTCGGCGGGCGCGGGCAATTCGGAAATCACGATTTCCGCTTTCTGTGATTCACCGGGCAACGGCAGACGAAATCCAAGCTCGGGTTCGGTGGCCTGATACAGCAGGCAGTACGCGCGACGGTAGTGCGGGCCGGGGTAAATCGACCCGTTCTCATGTCCCCACAGCGTTTGGAAGTTGGCGGCGGGCACGGCCAGGCCGTGGCGCTGGGCCGTCTGGCGTAGCTTGTCGCCTGCTCCTTCGAGGGTCAGGCCGTGGGCCTCGCGGTGTTCCCGGAGCTTGGCGGGGGTCCAGCCTTGGCGCTGGGTCGTCTTCAAGTGCGTCCCTTCACGTTCACGCTCGGGGGCAGCGGGCTGTTTCGGTGGTGCATGTGAAAACGCTTGTGTAAACCGCTGATGAGACGGCGTGAAGAAGCTTAGCTAGACCGGCGTGATACAGAAAAGCGCCTGATCACGGTGAACTTGAGCCATCCCACAGGGACGCACACCCCCGGGCAGGGAGGCCACCGTGAACAGCAGAGCAGAGCGACAGGTCGCCGATGAGCTGGCCGCGATACGCGCGGAGCTGGACGAGCTTACGTGTCGCGTCGGCCAGATCGCTTCGGCTCTTGGAAGACAGCCGCTTCAAGATCGGCAAGCCGGTTCCCCAGGTCCCCGAGAGCCGCCCGGATCTGGCTGATCTGCTTCAAGATCTGCTCGGTGCTGTCCTCGGCGCGCTCGCTGCCGCTCCTAGGCTGGGCGTCCACCTCTGCCGGGTCGCGGACGAACACGCCCTTGCCTTGCTGGCCGATGACGAACCCTTCGGTTCGCAGCACGCTGATCGCTGACTTCACCACGCTCGCCGAGACCTCGTAGCGCTGGCAGAGCTGGGCGATCGACGGCAACGCCTGCCCCGGCGGCAAGGCTCCGGATCGGATCTGCCCGCGCAGCTCGTCGGCTATCTGCAAGTAGCCGGGCCGGCCGGTGTTCTGCACCATCGCTCGCTCCTTCGCTCCTCCCAAGTTCACCACGCGACGACTCCCATGCCAACCAAGCGCTCATAGAACTCCTTGACAACTTAGAATTCCAAGTGTTCCATGAGGCCTAAGAATCCCATCTGAGAGGAACTGGCGACCATGCGCACCATCCCGATCCCCGTCGACACCAACAAGCTTCAGTTCACCTGCGTCAAGGCCGCACGGCCCCGCCTGGTCAACAAGGAGACCGGCGAGATCAAGAAGGACAAGAACGGCAACATCGTCTACGAGGTCACGGTGACGGTCGAAGACGACTTCGGCCGCCTGGAACTCCTCAAGATCGGCACCTCGGCCGAGCCGGACATCTCCCCCGGCGACGAGATCACCCCGGTCGGCCTCATCGGCTACGTGTGGGAGCAGACCATCAACGGTGCGAACCGCTGGGGCATCTCCTACAAAGCCACATCGTTCGTCCGGGCCGCCTCGGGCATGCCTGCGGGGGTGGCGTGATGAGCATCCTCGACGTCCTCCCGCCTCCGCTGCTCATCGCCCTGGCCGTGTCGGTCGCCCTGCGCCTGTGGAAGCGCCTGGCCCCGGTCTCCTTCTGGTACCTGATCGGGTTCCCGCTCAAGGCGGTAAGACTGCGCTGGACCTGGCGGCACGTCGCCTCCGGCTGCGGGCTCACCAAGAAGCGTCACCGCTGGTGGTTCACCGTCATCCCCAACATGGTCGCCTCGACCGGCGTCGTACGGGTCAAGCGGCGCTTTCAGCGGGTCGCGGTCGACACCAAACCGTGGATGAAGCTTCCCCGGCCGGTACGGCACGGGTGGCGCGTCACCTTCCATCTACTCGACGGCCAGATCCCCGACGACTACGCCAAGGTGTGCGAGCGGCTTGCGCACGCCTGGCGGGTGGAGGCGGTCCGGGTGGTCGGCTCGCGGCCTGGCCGCGTCACCCTACAGGCGACCACACGCGACCCTTTAGCCCACGTCCTGCCCGCCATGCCTCCCGATGAGCCGGAGTCCGGCTGGACGGCCGCCGACCTGCTGCGGCCGGTGGTCGGCGTACTGGAGACCGGCGCCCCCTGGCATCTGGACTTCCGGCTCATCCCGCACTGGATGAACGTCGGCGCCACCCAATCGGGCAAATCCAACCTGATCAACGCCCTCCTCGTCGCACTGGCCCGCCAACCCGTCGCGATCATCGGGTTCGACCTCAAAGGCGGGGTCGAGCTGTCCCCCTACGCGCCGCGGCTGTCGGCCCTGGTGACGACCAGAGCCGACGCGGTGAGACTCCTGGCTGAGCTGATCGGGGTGATGGGCGCCCGGATGCTGGCCTGTCGCGAGCACGGCACCCGCGACATCTGGCAGCTCCCCGACGCGCTGCGGCCGATCCCCATCCTGCTTCTGGTCGACGAACTGGCGGAGCTGTTCCTGACCGCCGACAAGGCCGAAAAGGACGAGGTCACCAAGACCGCTACCGCGCTGCTGCGGATCGCCCAACTCGGGCGGGCCTTCGGCATCCACCTGGTGCTGTCCGGTCAGCGGATCGGCTCCGACCTCGGCCCCGGTGTGACCGCGCTGCGCGCCCAGATCGGCGGGCGGGTCTGCCACCGCGTCAACGATCCCGAAACCGCCGTGATGACCCTCGGCGACCTCGACCCAGACGCCCTGACCGCCGCCCGATCGATCCCGCCGGACATGCCCGGCGTGGCGGTGGTGACCGGCGCCGATGGCCGCTGGACCCGCGCCCGGTCCGGCTACGTCTCCACCACTGCGGCCGAACAGGCCGCCCAGACCTTCGCCGATCGGGCTCCCTCCTGGGAGCAGGTCAAGGCCAGCGGCCTGGGCCACGAGCTGGACAGCAACGCCCACCCCGAGATCGCGGCCTGAAAGGAGAGGTTCCGATGAGCACAACGCGCGGACGTGCGGCCCACCTGGCCGGGTGGCTGCTGGACTCCGGGCCGGTGGCCGTGGTCGCCCTGATCGCCGGCGCGGGCTCCTTCACCCACATCCGCGACACCGCCACCCAGTACGGGCAAACCGGCTGGATGGCCTGGGCCGTGGCCGTCTACGTCGACCTCACCTGCGTCATGGCCGCCCGCGAACGACAGCGCGACAAGAAGACCGGCCGCGTACGGTCCGGCCTGGTGTCCTGGCCCACCCTCGTCCTGACCGGCGGGATCGTGTTGTCCCTCGCCGCGAACCTGGCACAGGCCGACACCTCGGTCTGGGGCTGGGTCACTGCGGCAACCCCGGCCGTGGCGTTCCTGGTCGCGGTCTCCATGCTCGAACGCCGCGCCGTCCCAGGACGGCCCGCCTCCTCGGCGGCCGTACCCGCTCCCGTACTGGCGTCCGTCCCCGTCCCCGGCTCGTCCCCGCGTCCCGTCCCCGATCCGATCCCTTCGACGGCGCTCGTCCCCGCGTCAGTCCCGTCCGTCCCCGTGGCTGCTGCGTCCGTCCCCGTCCAGGACGGCGACACCGCAGGGCAGGACGACACCTCGCCGGCCTCTGGCGGGCTGCTCGACTACGCCCGGCGCGTCGCGGCCGAACATCACGCCCGGCACGGCAGACCGATCACTCGCGACACCCTGCGCGCCCGGCTCGGTGTCTCCAACCAGCTCGCCACCGACCTATTGCGGCAACTACGCGACATCCCCGACCCCGCATGACCCGAAAGGACCTCCCTGCGATGGCTCGCACCCCCGACCGCCTGGCCGTCATCAACGGCCTACGCGACCTGGCCGATTTCCTGGACACCAACCCCGACGTCCCCGCCCCATGGGGGCCGATCTCCCTCCACTTCTACCCCCTCGGTACCGACGAGGAGATCCGCACCCAGGTCGACCACGTCGCCCGGCTACTCGGCTCCGACATCGACACCGACGAACTCGCGGCGGGCCACTACACGACGGGGATCACATTCGGCATCGCCGAGTACAAGGCGGTGGGCCTGCTCGCCGCCTCCCGAGCCCGATGGGCCGCACGCAGGAGCTACAAGGACTCCATCACCCTCGACACCGACCCCACCAACGCCGCCCCCGGCGCCTGAACGGAGAACCCCCATGCGCATCCGCCTCGACGGCACCCGCTCCGAGATCTCTTACGCGCTCTACCAGCTCCGCAAGATCTTCCGGGTCACCTCGGTCTCCAACCCCCACCCCAACCACGGGCGACGGTCGGACTTCCGGCTCTACGCCCAGATCAACCCTCGGGACATGCGGACCTGGAGGTAAGGGCGTGGACGACGAATTCACCGTGATCCGCTACCGCTGCGCCACCTGCGGCGGGACCGGCGTCGACAGCCTGGCCGGCACCTGCGCCGACTGCGACGGAACCGGAGCAGACAACCACGGGGCGTAGCCCCGGCGCCCCCGGCGTGACCGCACAACCGCCAAGTCACACGCCACGTCGGGGGCCATCCCCACACCGAACCTCTAAAGACCCGGAAGGGACACGCCCCATCATGCCCAACACCACCAACGCGCACACGGTAGCCGGGATGATCGCCCGACTCCACGACCCCCAATACGCCCGCTGGGCCGCCCAGATCAAAGCGACCGGCGGATGCCGCCAGCCGATCCACCTGCGCGGCCACGTCCTTCACGTCGACCAGGCAACCGGCGCCCTACTGCACCGCTACTCCACCAGCACCGAACCGGACGGCGTCCTTCGCGTACCGTGCAAGACCCGACGCGCCTCCCGTTGCCCCTCCTGCGCCGAGACCTACCGGGCCGACACCTACCACCTGATCCGGGCAGGCCTGGCCGGCGGCAAGGGCGTCCCCGAAACGGTCAGCGCGCACCCGTGCCTGTTCGTCACCCTCACCGCCCCCTCCTTCGGGACCGTCCACACCCGGCGGGAACGCGACGGCAAGCTCCTGCCCTGCCACCCTCGACGCGACGCCGAGACCTGTCCGCACGGGCGGGTCATGTCCTGCACCGCCCGGCACGGTGCCGACGAGGAATGCCTTGGCGAGCCGCTGTGCCCGGACTGCTACGACTACTCGGGATCGGTGTTCTTCAACGCCCTGGCCCCGGAACTGTGGCGGCGCTTCACCCTCGCGCTACGCCGTCACGTCGCCAAGCTCACCGGGCACAGCCTCAAAGGCTTGCGCGAGGAGCTGTCGATCGCCTTCGCCAAAGTCGCCGAATACCAACGCCGCGGCGTCGTCCACTTCCACGCCGTGATCCGCCTCGACGGACCCGAAGGACCCGACTCCCCACCTCCGGCCTGGGCCACCTCCGACGTGCTGGCCCAAGCCGTACGACACGCACACCAGGCCGTCACCGTGACCGCCCCCGCAGTCGACAGCAAGCCGTCCGTCGTCCTGCGCTGGGGCGCTCAGCTCGACGTCCGCCCCATCACCCTCGGCGGCGACCTCACCGACCAGGCCGTCGCCGGCTACATCGCCAAATACGCCACCAAAGCCGCTGAATGCGTCGGCACCCTCGATCGACGTATCAACGCCACCGAAGACCTCGCCGCGCTCCCCATCCGCGAGCACCCCCGGCGGCTGATCGCCGAATGCTTCCGCCTCGGCTCCCTCGACGGCCTGGCCGACCTCCGGCTCGCCGAATGGGCACACATGCTCGGCTTCCGCGGCCACTTCTCCACCAAATCCCGCCACTACTCCACCACCCTCGGCCAGATCCGCACCGAACGCGCCGACTACCGGCGCAACGAGGAAACCTCAACCGGACGCCTCCCCCTCTTCGACGAGGACACCGTTCTCTTGATCTCCCACTGGTCCTACGCCGGAAAGGGCCTATCCGCCGGCGACGCCGTCCTAGCTGCTGCCCTGACCGGAAGCTACGTAGCCGATCACCCGACTCGTTTGGAGCCGTCGCATGGATGACCTCGTGCTCACCGTCGAAGAGGCGGCCAGAAGGCTCCGCATCAGCCGGTGGACCCTCTACACCCTGATCCACTCCAACCAGCTCAAGACCATCAAGATCGGCCGTCGTCGCCTCGTCCCCGTCGACTCACTGGCCGAATGCATCGACTCCCTTAAGGCGGTGGCGTGATGACCAAGACCACGCTCGGCACGCCCGAGGAAGAGCCGAAGCGCCGCTCAAACCGGCGCATGCGGAAGCGGTCGAACGGAGAGGGCAGCATCTGGCCGCGCAAGGATGGTCGGTACGGCTACGCGGCCTTCGTCCCCACGACCGGCGGCGCGGTAAAACGGGTGCAGGGCTCTGCCCGCTCTCAGGAGGAAGCGCGAAAGAGGCTCACCGAGCTTCTCAGGAACGCCGACGAGGGCATCCCCGTGTCCTCGGAGAACTGGACCATCAGCGACTACCTGAACTACTGGCTCAAGTACATCGTCAAAGAGGAACGGCGACCGAAGACCTATCAGGGCTATGAGAGCGTCGTCCGGCTCCACCTGGTCCCCGGCCTCGGTACGCGACGACTCAACAAACTCAACGCTCAAGACGTCCGGCTGTTCATCACACGTACCCGTACGGAGTGCCAGTGCTGCAAACACGGATGGGATGCCTCCCGAGATGTGCCCGTGTGCTGCGCAACCAAGAACGGCGAGTGCTGCGACTCCCGGCTGTCGACGCGCATGGTTCAGTCAGTGCATGCCGTACTGCGGAACGCACTGGAATGTGCGGTCCGCGAAGAGATCATCCCCCGCAACGCGGCCAAGCTTGTCAGGGTTCCGGTGCCCAAGTACAAGGTGAACCGCGGGCTGACGGTGCCACAGTCCCGCGCGGTCCTGAAGGCTGCTCGGGATCATCGGCTCTTCGCGCTTTATGTCCTGGCTCTCTGCCTCGGCCTGCGACGCGGCGAACTGCTCGGGCTCCGATGGGAAGACGTCGACCTTGACGGCGAAAAGCTCGAAATCGTGCAGACCCTTCAGCGAGTCGCCGGCCGACTTCAGTTCGTCCGGCCGAAGACGGAGGACTCAGCGCGTACCGTGCCGCTGCCCTCGATCTGCGTGGAAGCGCTCCGGGAGCACCGTAAGCGGCAGTTCGCCGAACGGTCAGACCGCTGGCAAGAGTGGGAAGAGTACGGCCTTGTCTTCCCATCCCGCCGCGGGACTCCCATGGAACCGGACAACCTCCGACGAAGCTGGGGAGCGATCCGCAAGGCGGCCGGCCTCGGGGACATGCGCTTTCATGATCTCCGCCACACCTGCGTGACCTTGCTGCTCAACCTCGGCGTACCGCCCCAGGTCGTCCGCGACATCGTCGGCCACAGCGACATCGAAGTGACCATGACCATCTACGCCCACGTCTCCCTCGACGATAAGCGCAACGCCCTCGGAAAGCTCGGTGATGCTCTCGGGTGAAAGCTGATCCTCAGGTCGCCCCGGCCGCTGACGGTTGGGGCGATCTGTGTTGGTCGGCCACGAACTTTTGGAAGTTCGGCATATACCGAATGCGGCGCAATTCCGTGTTCTAGCCTGGGACGGCTACACCAGTGGGACAGCCCACACCACTTTCTCGTCGCCCAATAGTTGGACGCCAACGTCTTCGGCCCCGACAGCGAGAGGAGGTGATGTATGTGGCTGGAAAACATCGACGTCCGCGACGATCGTGGACGTGGGTGTGGCCCGTCCTGAACGCCGCGACAAGGATTGCGCCCTTGGTAGCGGCGTTGCTAGCTCTCGTTAAGGGCTAGCGGACGGACCATCCCCATGTAGCCCACCCGGCTCGACCGCCAGTCGAGCCGGGTCTTCTTCTTTCTACGTCTCGCTAGCGGTACTGCTGGCGAGATGCAGGCATTCAGCGTAGCCCGAGCACGACCCGTTGCGCGCAAAAACAGTTTTTGCGCGCAAGAAGCGTTCCTGGGGCAGGATGCGTAGCGGAGAAGTGACGTTGCTGTCAGCGTTGCTGTCAACGAAGATCAAAAAGCCCCGGGCCGTAATCGGCTCGGGGCGTTTGTGCTGCTCAGTTACTGTGGTCAGGGGCGGGGTCGAACCGCCGACCTTCCGCTTTTCAGGCGGACGCTCGTACCGACTGAGCTACCTGACCCGGTGGTGATGAGACATCCACCAGAGCGGTCCTGACGGGACTTGAACCCGCGACCTCCACCTTGACAGGGTGGCGAGCACTCCAAACTGCTCTACAGGACCTTGCTTGCCGGGAGTCTGTGACTCTCGGCCTTTGCGCTTGCTTAGCCTACCAGCTCTCCGGAGATCTTTGACCTCTGGTCTTACTGGTGAGCGTCAGCTCACGCGTGCCCCCAACGGGATTCGAACCCGTGTCGCCGCCTTGAAAGGGCGGTGTCCTAGGCCGCTAGACGATGGGGGCTCAGGACTCTCGCCCTGGTTCCGTGACGCCTTCCGTCGGAGACCTCTGAAGCATAGGGGACGTGGGCCCTTGATGCCAAAGTGGTCATCGCCGGAATGGCGACTCGGTGCCGGAACCCTCTCCCGTTGGCGACGAGGTCGGAACCGGCTCCGGAGAAATTGTACGGCCAGGCTCGCTCTCCACGTGACGCTGGATCTGGACCCACTGCTCCCCAAGGCCCCCGAGCGTCACGTCGTCCCAGGCCTGAAGGCGGTGGGAGGTCATGTCGAAGTAGAGCACGGAGGCCTGGATCGGCGTGGGCTCGTCGTGTTCGAGGCCGCGCAGGCCCGCCCCTCCGGTCGAACCCTGGATCATCAGCCGGGTACCCGACGGAAGCATCTCGGTCGACCGCTCGTGGACATGGCCGGCCAGGACCAGCGGCGAGGACCCGCTGAACGCCCGTCCGACCGTGGGATCGTGAACGGCGACCAGGTCGACAGGGATCTTCTTGCCGGCGGGATCTCCGGAAGCACCCGAACCCGCCGGATTCGGCTGGCTGCCTGTCAGCTTGGACGACGGGGACGGAGATGCCTCACGCGAGGGCTTCGAGGCGGCCGGCTTCCCTTCGTCCTCCGCGGGAGCCAGGCGGGCGGCGTGAGCGCGTCCGAGATCCACCAGCACCTGAGCGTCCGATTTGACGTCGACGGTCTTGTCGGGCGTGAACCGCGGGTCACCGACGCCGTAGATCCGCAGGCCCTCTACGGTCTTCTCAGCGCCGTCCAGGACGATCGCGTTCTTCTGCCGGGCGACCGCCCGCTGAGTGGCGATGGAGTCGTGGTTCCCGCGGACGTACACGTATGGGACCCCCAGCGTGCCGATCTCCTCGACGAACTTGTTCTCCGCCTTTGTCCCGTGGTCGGCGATGTCACCGGTGTCCACGATCATGTTGATCTTGAACTGATCCTTCAGCGAGCGGATCATGTTCCAGGCGACGGGATTGAGGTGTATGTCCGAGACGTGCAGGACTCGCAGGGTGTTCGGATCCGGCGAGTACACCGGAAGCGTGGTCCCGGCGTGGTAGAGCTGGGAGACGTTGGTGACCAACTTGGCGAGCTGGCCTCGGTACTCCGTGAAGCGCGAGACGATCGATTCCGCGCTGCCGATCAGCGAGGGAACGCCGGTGAGCAGGCCGGTGTACCGGGGCTCGGCGATCGACCGGGGATTGAAGGTCGTCACGGACAGAAGGCCGACCATGGCCACCGCCGTGAAACTACCCAGACCCGTCCACAGCGCCCGTCGCCACCTACGGAAGACGATGAGGCCCGTCAGGAGGCCGCCGCCGACCGCGAACAGGACGGCCCTGATGACGAGCTCCTTCAGGCCCTCCTGGAGGTCGGCCTCGATGAGGTCGGGCAGGGTCTCGGCCCAGCGAGGACTCTCCAGGAGTTGCTGGGCGATATCCGCGTGGATGCCGTCGAGGCTGAGGCTCAGTTGTAAGGGCCCGTGATGGGAGTCGAACCTCAGGGTGCCGAGAGGCCGTACGTCCACGACCGTCTGGCCGCCCCAGGAGGGTTGCAGGCTCATTCCGATCTGCGCCGGCCCCACACTGGTGCTCACGTGGGCACCTATGGCGATACCCAACCAGGCTCCGGCCACTGCGACGATGCCGATCAGCAGGACGTTGACCGTCCGGCGTACGGCACGTCGCTCGTTCAGCCGCTGGGCGGACTCCCTCAAACGCATGAAATTCATCGTCGTCTTGCCTACCCGAAAACACGGTCCGACTCATAGCAGTCGCGAGTCATGCTCGGTCTTGGTGTCAGTCAACAAAGATCCTGCCGGGCCTCATGCGGTCCACACCCGTTCCGCCGGCCTCATGGGGCTGGGCTTCGGGCGGTCCTCCCCTCCTGGGTCTCAGGCGGTCCGTACCGCCGCCGGCCGTACGCGCTACCGCGCTGTCGCTCAGCGGTGACACGATTGAACGGTGATCGAGGTTTCGCGGGAGAAGTTCGAGGAGCTCGTGGCCGAGGCGCTGGACACGATCCCGCCCGAGCTGGCTCATGTGATGGAGAACGTGGTGATGGTCGTCGTCGACGATCCACCCGAGCCAGGACTTCTCGGGCTTTACACGGGCATCCCACTGACCGAGCGGGGTGAGTGGTACTCGGGCGTCCTGCCCGACCGGATCGAGATCTACCGGAACTCGATCTGCGGGATCTGCGAGACAGAGGACGAAGTGGTCGAAGAAGTACAGATCACCGTGGTCCACGAAATAGCTCATCATTTCGGGATCGATGATGACCGCCTGCACGAACTCGGCTGGTAGGCCCAGAACCGCGGCGGCCACGGCGTCGTACCTCCATGTGACACCTCGCCTCACCTGGCGGGACTCCTCTGGACATAACACCCGATAACAGCTCTGCGCTGAGATCCGTACGGCCATGAGGGTTGCGCAACCGCGCCCGGAGTCGGCACCGTAGGTGACATACTGAACACGGTCTGTCAGGAACGGCCCAGCGAGCGCAGCGGAGACATATGGCGGTCACGAGGCCAGGCCGGCTGCCCGGGCGGCACCGCCGCTCGCCGGAAAGCCAAGCGACGTACGGCGAAGTCATCGCCATCGGCGAGTTCCGTGCGCTGTGGGTCGGTCAGTGCCTTTCCTTAATCGGTGACCAGCTTGCTCAGGTCGCGCTGGCTCTCCTCGTCTTCGAAAGGACCCGTTCGCCTCTGGCCACCGCCGGGGTCTACGCGCTGACCTATCTCCCGCCGATCGTCGGCGGTCCGCTGCTCGCGGGGCTCGCCGACCGGTACGCACGGCGCCAGATCATGATCGTGTGCGACCTCACACGGGCGCTTCTGGTGGGTCTGATGGCCGTGCCCACCATGCCTTTTCCGGTGCTGTGCGCCCTGGTCTTCTGCGTGGTGCTGCTCAGCTCGCCCTTCACGGCCGCCCGGGCGGCGCTGCTTCCCGAGATCCTTGAAGGCGATCGGTACGTCGCGGGCTCCGCGCTGCAGAACATGACCAACCAGGGTGTGCAGATGCTGGGCTTCGCCGCAGGGGCGGGGGTGATCGCGACCATTGGCGCATATCGTGGGCTCGCGCTGGACGCGGTGACCTTCGTGGCCTCGGCGCTGATCCTCGCTGTCGGCGTAAGGCGGCGTCCCGCGCCAGATCCCGAGGACGACACACACACGTCCATGTGGGCCATGACCAAGGCCGGGGCCCGGCTCGTCTTCGGCGACAGGCGGCTGCGGACGCTCGTCCTGTTCGCCTGGCTCTGCGGCTTCTATGTGCTCCCCGAGGGCATCGCCGTCCCGTACGCGGCGACGCTCAGCGACGATCCGAGAGGGGTCACGCTGATCACGGGCCTGCTCATGGCCGCCATGCCGACGGGGACTGTTCTGGGGGCCTTCGCTTTCAGCCGGTTCGTGGCGCCGACCGGGCGCCTGCATGCCATGGGCTGGATGGCGATGCTCAGCTGCGCTCCGCTCATCGGGTGCGCGATGCGGCCTCCGCTGGCCGTCGTGCTGGCCCTGTGGATCCTCGCCGGGGTGGGCGGGGCGTACCAGCTCGCGGCGAATGCCGCGTTCGTGCAGTGCGTGCCGGCGAACCGCCGGGGCCAGGCCTTCGGGTTGGTGCAGTCGGGGTTGCTCGCGGCCCAGGGCATCGGGATCCTCATCGGCGGTGCCGCCGCACAAGCGCTCGGCCCAGAGCCGGTGGTCGCCCTTGCCGGAGCGGCGGGGCTCTCCGTGGCCGCGCTACTGGCCATGCTCTGGACCGAGTCTCGTACCGAGATCATCACCAGGGTCCGCACCCAGGTGACCTAGGCGTGCGTAGGGGGCTCGTCCACCGGCGACTGCGGCCGGCTCGTCGGCGACTGCGGGTGGGGCTGGGGAGCAGCCGGAGCGGAGTAGGGAGCCTGGTCCGCGTACGGAGGCTGGTCGGCGTAGGCGGGCCGGTCGGCGTAGGCGGGCCGGTCGGCGTACGGGGGCTGGTCGGCGTTCTGGGGCCGCGATGGCTGCTGCCAGTACGAGGAGACCTGCTGCCAGGTGGAACCTGAGCCGTTCTTCTGCTTGTTGATCAGATCCTGGACGATCGAGCTGTTCTTGCCCTCTTCGGGGATCAGCAGCCACGCGACGGCGTAGATACCGACGCCGAGGCCGCCGAAGAAGGTGGCGACGGCGAGGCCGAGCCGGATGATGTTGGCGTCGATGCCGACGAACTCGGCGGCACCGGAGCACACCCCGGCGACGATCCTGCCTTCGCGGGTGCGGCGGAGTTCCTTGGTGGTCGAATGGCCCTGAATGTTCATCTCGTTCATGGCTCCAGACTGCCCGGAGGGGCCCCGTTCGCACATCGGGATTCCCCCTGGCCCGACCCTGGTGACTCCCTGAAGCCTGCTAACGTTCAAGGAACCGCTTGGGGCTCACCCTGACAGGGAACCACGTCGAGTGAAGGCCGCGTCGCCTGACTCCAGACCGTATCGAAACGGTCGAGAGGGGAAGGCAGTCGCGCAGGGGGCGGTACGCTCAGTACCCTGCAATCTAGCTGGGCCGCTAGCTCAATGGCAGAGCTGCGGACTTTTAATCCGTAGGTTCAGGGTTCGAGTCCCTGGCGGCCCACCACTAATGACCAGGGCAGACTCCCGGATCCCATGATCCGAAAGCCTGCCCGGGGTTGCAGTTCGGGTTGCAGTTGTCATCAGCGGGTTGCAGTCGCCGGCCTCACCCATCCCACAGCGCCCGGCCCATCCGCGCCGCCGCATCGGTCGCCAACGTCGACGTGACGTGCGTGTAGCGCTTCGTCGTGGTGAGCTGGGAATGCCCAAGGATCTCTTGCACGACGCTGATGTCCACACCTTGCTCCAGGAGCAGCGTCGCCGCCGTATGCCGGGCATCGTGAACCCGGGCATCCTTTTCGACCCCGGCCGCCCTTAGGAGTTCTTTCCACTCGTCCCAGTCGTCGCCGGGATCGATGGGACTCCCATCGGTCCGAGTCCAGATGAGATCCATGCCGCCCCAGTTCTTCCCTGCGGCTTTCTCTTCGACACGCTGCGCCTCACGGTGCAGTTTCAGAAGCGGGATAAGGGGTGGCGGGATCAGCACCGTCCGCCTCCCTTTGCCTTTCGGCTTCACGAATGCCCAGCCGCCGACGCGTTCAGGGCATGAGGGGGCGTGACCGGTGCAGTCGGGAGCACAGAACGTCGGGCACTTCCCACCATGCTGCCGGCACCGCGCCGGACACGGCTGAAGGCACAGGTGCCGCCGGCCAGAGGTTCTCTTGGCTTTTGGGCAGTCTTTCGGGCACGGGTACCGGTGCAGCCGCTCACCGCAGGCATGGTGATCTGCGCACCCGTGGCGGAAGCGCTGCCGCTTGATCTGCCAGAAGACCCGGACCACGCCCTTGTCCAGGTCGACGTACTTCCAGCGCAGCCCGAGCGCTTCACACTGCCGAAGGCCCAGGGCAAGCGCTACAGACCACCTTGTGCCGTTTCTCCGGTCCTTGGCGCTCTCCAGCACTGCACGCGTCTCAGTGGCCGTCAGCGGCTCTATCTCGACTTCCTCACCGGTCGGGGCGTCGATCAGGGTGCAGACGTTCCGAGCAACCACCTCACGCCGTACGGCGATCTTCAACGCCCTGGACAGGATGCGGTGAATCTGCAACACCGTGTTCTCGGCGAGATCCTGTTGGCCGAGCCATACATAGAAGGCGTCCAGGTGTTCGGGGCGAAGACGATCGAGCCGATGCTTGCCGAGCCCGGGAATGATCCACCGTTCCACCTTGGGACGGTACGTGCTGTCCAACGTGAGCCGGCTGACGGTCCGCGGCGCGATCGTGTCGAGCCACGTCCTCATCCACTCCTCGACCGTCGGCACCCGCCCCGGCTTGTCGACCTTGCCGGAATCCCGTTGCTTCTCCAGCTCCCGAACCTTGCGGGTCACCTCGGCCTCAGAGCCGCCCTTACGGTGCCGGCGATCAGGCGAGCCGTCGTCCTTGACCCCCATCATCACCCAGCCGTGCCACAGGCCATCTTTGCCGAGGTAGATGGACGATCGGCCGTTGGGCTTCCGAGTCGCCATCACGCCACCTCGCGATGGGAAAGGCCGGCCTCGGTCTCCAGTGCACGGGCGAACTCGACCAGCGCCCAGGTGGGAACGAGCCGGTATCCCTCCCGCTTGATCGACTGAAGCTCACCGGTCTTGATCAGCCGGAACACGGCCGTACGGCTTATGCCGAGCGCGTCTGCCGCCTCTTTGGGACGGTAGAACAGCTTCTCCATGTTCATGCCGCCTCTCGCGTTGCCGAAAGATCTTGGGTGGGTTGTCCATCTGCTCGTGCTTGGGCTTGTTGGAGTGCGGTGCGCCAGCGTTGGCGGTTGCCGATCTCTTTGAGGAGCCGTTCGGCGAGGGGTGGTAGGTCGCGGTCGGAGGGGGTGACGACGCGCCACAGGTACCGGTGCGGGTCGACGGGTTGTGTCTGTTCGTCGGTTGCCGAAAGGCCGAGTTGTTCCAGCACCCAGGCCCGCCGGTCTTGCTTGTGTTCGGACAGCGTCTTGCCGGACCACTTGCGCGAGACCAGGACGCGGCGGCCCGCGTAGCCGAGGTGTTCGGGCTTGTGTGCCTTGGACCGGCAAGTGCCCGGACGTATCCCCGCCTTGGCGCTCTTGGGCTGCACGCCGTAGCGCAGCCAGTTCGGGCAGGTCGGCGCGCATGGCTCGAAGCGAAGCACGTTCATCAGCCGTTCCACATGCGCCCGTTGAGCGTCGCTCTTAGCTTCGTGGCATTCGGTCAGTGACTTGGTGAGGTACTTGGTCAGGTAGAACAGGCCCTTGTCGGCGCCGGGCGATCCGGCGAGTACGCCTTTGACGTCGACCTGTTGGCCGAGGCGGACCACGTGCTGGGGTTCGGCGTCCTCGTCGGTGTCGAGCAGGTCGAGCGCTTGTTCCCAGGTGGGCAGTAGCTCGCCTGTTGCGGGGTCGAGGTAGTCGCCGGCCTGCCCGTCCTCACGATCGGTGGCGTGCTCGTCGGCGACCCAGACCGGCAGATGTTCGCCCTCGAAACGAACCTCATGACACGACGGCCACCACACTTGGTGATAGGTCGCCGCGGCTACGGCTTTGACCTCGGTGCGTGGCATGGTGCCGCGTACGGCCATGTGCAGGTGCGGGGCGAGGCGTCGTTGGGGTTCGACGGTGGCGAAGTACTGCACGTCATAGCCCGCCACGCGGCGGAGGTTCTGCACGAACCGGTCGACCAGTTTGGGGAAGTGGATCGCATCCCGCGCCGCCCGCACGTAGTCGTATGTCGAGGGGTCGACCGGGGTGCCGTCATGGCGGACTTTGCCGTAGCTGTCGCAAGTCAGGGTGATGAACAGCGACGGCCGGTAGTGCCTGCCGTCCGGCGCGGTGAAGGTGCGTCCAACGGTGCGGTTCTCTCGTTGCCGCTTGGGCAGGTCGGGGGCGTCCTGTCGGCGACGGGTCGAGCGCGACCGCTTGGGCTTGCCCGACCCAGGCACCACGCTTCCCCGCACGCCGGAGGTGGCAAGCTCGTCTTCCAGGGTGGTGATCACCTCATCCCAGACCGCTGTGTCCCCGCCGGTCTCCTCGGCCAGCTCGCGGAGCACATGGGCATCAGCGCGTTCCTCGATGAGCCAGCGCTGACGTTCGGTCGGTTCAGCCGGTTCGGCGACCGGTTCGGCCTCCAAGTGCCAGCCCTCCCGGCATTGCGCCTTACGGAGCTGCACGGCGCGTTTGGCGCACGGCTCGCACTTGGCGTCCAGGGTCGCGCCGCAGGGGATGTTGACGTATTCGGCCTTTCCGGTCGCCGTGTCGATCTTCTTGAGGGGGACGGGGCGGATGCAGACTCCGTGTTGTTTGGCGACCTCCTCGATGACGTCCAGGGCCATCGGCATGGACCGGCGTACGGCCCGGGGGATGTTGCGGTCGTTGGGGTTGGTCACCGGGCACCACCGTCCTCACAGGGCAGGGTGATCGCGGTCTGGCCGCATTCGTGGCACTCGACCAGGCCGCGGACGGGGTCGAGCCAGAGCATGTTGAGCGTGCGGCACATCGAGCAGCGCAGCCCGTCGAGGAAGTGAGCCAGCGTCATCGCGCGTCACCCGCCCCGGCGAACTCGGTGACCATGGCGCGGATGTCGGTGTCGGAGACGTACGCGGCGCGGACCCGTACCGGTTCGGGGGATGCTTCCAGTCGGACGTAGCCGACGCCGGCCCCGCGCGAGGGGTAGGAGGAGATCTGATCGGCCAGGGCGCCACGGTCGCGCGCTCCGTCGCCGAGCACGAGATCTACCTGTGTGGGTTCGTCGAGCCGTAGGGCGATCTTGTCGGGGAACAGGTTGCGGATGCTGAGGATCTCTTTGCGCGGGTCTTGTAGCGCGGCCAGGACGCCGACGCCGACCGCTCGACCTTGCGTGGTGAGGGTGGCCAGGGCGGCGCTGATGCGTTCTTTGAGTTTGCGGTCGGTCTGGTAGGCGGTGAGGAACGCCACTTCGTCAACGACCACCAGGACGAACGGGTCTTCCACGGTGGGGACGTGGTTGCGCTGGACTCCGGCGAACCGGCCCGCGCGTTCCTGCATGATCTTGACCGCCGCTTCGAGCAGATCGGCGCAGTCGGCGGGATCGGCGGCGTACCGGTCCCCGAACAACGCCCGACCGTAGGACAGCTCCATCAGCTTGGGATCAAGCGCCCAGATCTCGGCGAGCCCGGCGCGCATCGCGGGGAGCAGGCCGCGGATGGCCGACCACAGCCAGGAGCCTTTGCCCGCCCCCGTGGCGCCGGCCACCAGGACATGAGTCCCGTGCAACTTGAGCAGGTACGGGGCGCCGTCCTCTCGCAGGCCGATCGGGACCGCCGACACCTGCACATGTCCAGTGATCGGCAGCGCTGGAATCGGCGAGGCCAGCAGATCCCGCCGGGGGAACTCCAGAACCATCCGACCGGGCTTGCTCAGCTTGACCCGGCATTCCCCACCCGCGAAGCCGTGCGCGAGGTTGTCGGCCTTGTCCTGCCAGTCGGCCGCAGCCTGCCCCGACAGCATCTTCACCGTCACCACATCAGCCGTCGCGGTGCAGGCGACCTTGAGCAGGCGGGGAAGGTACTCACGGCCGCCCACGTGCTTGGCAAGCCCGGAGACGACCATGACCGGTTGCCAGTGCCGCCGGTAGTTCCACATCCACCGCCACCACGCCCGAAGCCGCAGCCCCACCCCGGACGTGAACGAGACAGGGTCGGTCAGCCGCCACCCGGCCAGGGACGAGATGACAGCGACGACGACCACCAGGGCGACGCGCCACCCGCACAGCAGGCATAAGACGACCGGTGCGGCGACGACCAGGCAGGCGATCGGGTGCCGCCACACCATCCGGACCAGGCCCACGACGGTCCGGAACAGCATCGAGAAGATGGTGAAGATGGCCGGGGTGTTGACCACGACCGGGCGGAAGACCAGCGAGTTGGGGACGGTGGAGACGATGTCCCGGGTGTAGTCCCCGGGGGGTTTACGCAGCATAAGCTGAACGCCTCTTCTCGTGAAATGAGCTTCAGGGGGAGAGAGATCGGGGGCCGCCGGAAGTTGGCGCTTCTGGCGGCCCCGCCCGAAACGGTCAGGCGACCTTGGCCGACGTCGCCTCGGTGGTGTTGTGCTCGGTGCGCGTGGCGTGCTCGTCGCGCAGCCGCTCACAGTCGGCCAGGAGGCCCGCCGCAGCCTCCAGCAGGCCCCGGGCGAACGTCACGTGCATGTCGGTCACCGTCGTCTCGGCGGTGAGGCCGATGCTCAGGTGCGACTCGGCGAAGTCGACCGACACGAACGACGCCGGGGTGTCCCTGGCCGGGAAGTAGGACACCCGGGCGTGCTCGTCGGGGTAGATGTGCATACCCACCCGGGGAGCTTCGCCGGGCTCCATGGTGATCGTGGTGTAGCTGTAGCCCTTCACGCCGCTTCCTCCTCTCGCTTGGATTCGCGCTTGTTCTGGTTGTGGTGCAGCCGCTCGACCTCTTCGGCGAAGGCCCGCGCCTGTTCGGCCAGCTCACGGGCGAACACCCGCACGGCGTCGTCCACCCGCGTGGCCGGGAGCACGACCTTGACCACCGATGCCCCGGCCGACAGCTCCAAGATCGGCGTGCGGTCGGGGTAGGTGTGGCAGTCGACCGCGCCCCGGCCCTGCACATGCACGAAGGTCTGCGTCCACGAGACCCCCGACCGGCGGCTCATCACGCCGCGTCCTTGGCGCTCACCGAGGGCTTGCCAACGGCTCGGGGAGCGCGCATCTCCCGCGCCCGGATCGAGTACGCCAGACGGCCCGTCGCCTGGTGGACATACGGGGTGACCGTCATGCCGTCGAACTCCACCGGAGTGAACGGCAGCCCCGCCATCGACGCCGGGGGAACCGGCTGGACCGGGGCGAGGATCTTCACCGACACCGTCTTCTGCGCGGCCTTCACGCCCGGGTCGGCGTCCATCACCGCGACCTGCCACACCAGCTCACCGGTGGTCTTGTCCCGCGCCGGGACGAACTTGCCGGCGGTGGAGGCTTCGAAGTCCTTCACCTGCTCGACCTCCCCCACGACGTAGCAGCCGTGCGGGAACACCTGCTCGAAGCCGATCGGGATCGGTCCCTGAAGCGCCATGAACATCACCTCTTCTCAACTGGCCAGCCAGCTTGACTGGGCAAGTGTGGATATGTCCATTAAACGCAAAACCCGCTTGGCTAGTCAAGCAAACCAAGCGGGCAAGATCGGGAAACTTGAATTACCGGATCGGGTAGGCGTCCTCCAGCTCGTGGCGGTCCCCCGGCAGCACCGTCTCCAGCACCACCCACGCCTTCCCCGTGGCGTCACACGCCACCGCGAACAGATCCAGCAGCGCCGCAGAACCAGGCACCCCGAGCAGGTCACGCTCCTGCTTGGTCGGGTTGCGCGCGGTCAGGTGCTCGATGATGTGATCCAGCCCCACCCCGGCCGCGGATTCCACCAGCCGCCGGACCCCGTGCGCCAGCTCTCCCGGTTCGGCCAGCCCCGTACCCTCCGCCAGATGCGCCGGCACCCACACCGCGACGATCTCCGACGGCTCATCGCCCTGAAGCACCACCGTCTTACGCAGCACCACCGAGGCGCCCTCATCGGCCCCGAGGTAGGAAGCGATCCGCCGAGGAGCCTTCACCGCCCCGGCCGACACCAGCCGCGTCGTAGCCGGGATCTCCTTACGGTCCAGCAGCCCCCGCCCGGTACGAGGATGCCGCCCCGCAGACAGAGCAGGCCGGCCCCGCACGAACCGTCCCTTGCCCTGCTGAGTGACAATCCACCCGTTATCCCGCAGCACCCCCAGCGCCTTGACCACCGTCGGCCGCGCCATCCCGAACTCGGCCATCAACTGATGCTCACTGGGCAGCGGTGAGCCGGGCGGGTACTCCCCGGACTCGATACGCCGTTCCAACTCGGCGATCAATTGCGCGTACTTGGGCGGCGTGTACTCGAACGACATCCGAGGAACCTCACAATCAGCTTGCCTGCCTAATCAAGCACGTTAGCAGGACAGCCAAGCTGTGCGAAGCCCCTACCAGCGGTAACGCGCACCAACAAAAGCCCCACAAACCCCGCAGCCGCCGCACACGGATAAGCCCCCACGACGACACATCGTGGAGGCTCACACCGTCGGAACACTACGAAGACGAGACGGCCCGCCCGTCCTCCGGTGCCGTACGCGGACCGGGCAGACGCAACCCGTTACGTCGCGCCTCCACCTTGCACTGCTCATCCAGCCGCGCAGCAAGATCGGTAAGAGTGTCGGCCCCCAGAACGTTCCGGATACCCGACCTCTCGGTGTCAGCCGACCACGAATGGTGGCGTATGGCGACCCACCCGCCATGAAAGTCGAGGATCTGCCATGTTCTGCCATGACGCTGCTGGAGTTGACCGAGGGTAGGAGCGCTCACCGCGCCACCTGCCAGTCCCGAGCCGTCCCCACCAGGTAGGCCAGCGCCTCGCGACCCTCATCCACCGGGAACAAGAACTGCGGAGCATCACCGGCCGGACGGACGCAGTAAGCCGGCTCACTCTTCCCGGTCACGATCGTCACCGTCACCCGAAGCCGGTTATCCGCTCCCCGCACCTCCAGCTCAGGCGACACATAGCCCGGAATCCCCAGGTCATCGAACAGCAGACGCAGCCGAATCACCCGGACCACCAGGCCGCGGATCCCGTGCTTCCGAAGCCCATCATTGAGCCCGCCCAGCAGAGTGCCGTAATACGCCGCAGTCGACTGCGATACGACGTCACTGGTGATGCCCATGTCCGCCTTCCCTCCGCCCTCCTGACGGTCCGGTGAGATCGAGCCCGTCATGCCGCTTCCTCCCGACCGTCCGGGCAGTCAAAGCACGCCACCCGGCGAAGCCCCACCGGCTCGCCCTCCAACCGAGCCCCCGCATTCGCCCGATGCGCCCGAATGAACCGCCAGCCCTTCCCCCGGCACGCGATGCAGTTCGACACCGACCCACCGTTCGCAGGCAACGTCATCGGGGGTTCTGCCAGGGAATCTGTCGAGGAAGTTTCGTTCCGCTCAGCCATGAGCAGAGCATTTCCGCAGGTGACGTCGCGTCTCGACAGCGTCCATGTATCGCCTGTCATCACCGCGTCTCGTTTTGTCTCGTCTTCGTCTCCTCGTGTCGCGGATAGATCGCTAACCTGGTCTCACCGATGCCCCCGACAATCGAGGTACGGTTCATGACGGATCAGTCGATCTTGCTCAAAACGCTTTTACGCCAGCGCCATTGGCAGACATACGCCGTCTTCTGCCGGGAGTACGACAAAGCAGCCAAGAAGATCGACCCGGAACGAAACCTCGCCAGGCCCAGCCGCGCCCAGCTTCACCGCTGGCTCGCAGGCGAACTCAAGAGCCTGCCCTACGCCGATCACTGCCGAGTGCTTGAAGCCATGTTCCCTGGCTACAGCGCCGAGGAGTTGTTCCGCGTCCAAGGGGCGGAAGCCCTCGCCAACGGCATCGGTCATTCACCGCCCATACCGACGATCCCCGCACCAAGGCCCGCCCCGGTCGAAGTCATCGGGAACCAGCTCGCCGACGTATCGGCGATCTTTAGCAGTAGGGCCGAATTCGCTTCGGCCTACCCGCCGCCGGCTCTCTTCGACCACGCCACCGACATCGCTGCCGCCGGACTGTCACTCAACCTCATCTGCCAGAGCTATCCCGACCACCAGCTCAAGCGCCTGCTCGAAGGCGGAACCCGCATCCGATGCCTGTTCCTGGACCCGCAAGGCGAAGCCATCAAAGCCCGCGAACGGGAAGAAGGGCAGACGCCCAACACCCTGGTCCATCTCACCGCGTTGAACATCAACGTGCTCAGCCGCCTCAAATCCCAGCTCGCCCCCGAGGTCGCCAAGCGGTTTGAGCTCGCGGTTTACGATGAGACAATCCGGTACAACATTCTCATCGTGGACCAAATGACGTGCGTTGTTCAGCCGTACCTGCCCCAAGCACGCGGGTTGGACTCACCCACCCTCGTCATCCGCGACAACGGCACGGCCGGCGGCCTGTTCCCCGTCTTCGATCAGGTCTTCACCTCACTGTGGGAGCGAAGCAGAGCAGTATGACCAACCATGCACGAGCACTCCTGCCCACCGCCCTGCAAGCCGTAGCCATCGCCAGCGAACTGATCACCACCCGCCTCCCAGGGGTCATCACCGCCAAGGGCGACCGCGACATGGCCACAGAAGTGGACTACGCCGTAGAGCGAGCCGTCCGCGACCACCTCAGCGAGCACACGCCCGCGATCGGGTTCCTCGGCGAGGAGGAAGGCACCAACGGCCACTCCACAGGCGCCCTGCACTGGGTGCTCGACCCCGTCGACGGCACCGTCAACTTCCTCCATGGCCTGCCACTGTGCGGCGTCTCCCTCGCCCTCATCCGCGAAGACACCCCCATCCTCGGCGTCATCGCCCTGCCCTTCCTCGGCTCCCTCTACGCAGCAGCCGAGGGCGACGGAGCCACCGTCAACAACGAACCCATCAAAGCCAGCACCACCGGCACACTCGACAGTGCGATCGTTTCCATCGGCGACTACGCCGTAGGTGACCACGCCCAAGAACGCAACCGCGACCGCCTCGCCATCACCCACCTTCTGGCCGCCCGGGCCCAACGCGTCCGCATGTTCGGCTCCGCAGCCATCGACCTCGTATGGGTTGCCGAAGGCAAGACCGACGCCTGCATCATGCTCGCCAACAAGCCGTGGGACACGGCCGCCGGAGTCCTCATCGCCAGAGAAGCCGGCGCCCTCGTCACCGACATCGACGGAACCCCGCACACCACCCGATCCAAGGCCACCATCGCAGCCGCCCCCGGCATCCTCGCGGAAATCGCCGCAATCGCACACGAGGCACAGTCCGCAAACCCGTAACGCGGATCTTGCCGAATTGTTCTGTTATGTATCAAGGCGGCGGCGCTGAGCGCCGCCGCACGGCCCGCCGCCCGCCCGCCGTCCGGGCGTGCGGCGTGGGCGCC
>NZ_JBEZFH010000094.1:0-26068 GCF_040649355.1 Sphaerisporangium sp. NPDC049002
AGATCTCCCTCGTGACCGAGATCCGGCTGTGGCCGAGGATCTCCATCGCGTCCCGAGAAGCCACGCCGAGCTTGTGAGCAGCGAGACCGCCGTATGCCGGAGATCACGAAGCCGGATCGATCATTCACCCCGTGATCGTCCGGGACGCCCCCGACCGCGGCGCCATCCATAGGTGGTCGCCTGTGAAACAGGGAGACACCCGACTCCTCAACCATGGGCACTATCGGGCAATGAGCAGCGCCTCTAGGCAATAAGCACCTGGTCAAGGACGTGGTTGCCGATAGCCGCCATGCTGGGATTATCGGCCGAGTAGGCGGCCAGGGCAGTGCCCATGGCAAGGGCCCAGCCCCGTGCACGCTCCCAGGTCACTTCATCGGCGTCCATGTGTGATCGGAATACCTCACGGGCGTTCTCATCGAAAACCAGCCACGCGGCGGCCAGGTCGGTGGCAGGGTCACCGCTGGTGAGATCACCGAAGTCCAGAACAGCCACCAGCCCTTCCCCGTTGAGCAAGAGGTTCCCCGGGTGCGGGTCGCCGTGGAGCCAGAGCGCGGGACCTTGCCAGGGCCGGAGGGCCGCCAACCTCTCCCAGAGGGGCAGGAGCTCAGCTGTTCGGGAAATGAACTGCAGGCGTTGCCGTACCGCTTCGTCGCGGGCGGCGAGCGGGACGCCACGGACGGGGTTATGCGGTGCATCAGGCGGTGCAGGCCGGTGGAAGCCTGTCATGAAGTTGGCCAGCGGGACGGCGATGCCGGAGCGATCGCACGGCGGAACGTCGGCGACCGTACGGCCTTCGAACCAGGGCGCGATCGTCCACGGCCATGGGTAGCCCTCGCCGGGCTCGCCAGCCCTGAGGGGTACGGGCAGCGCGACTTCGACGTGCTCGGCCAGGACCGGCAGCCAGCGTTGCTCGTTGACAAGGAGGTCGACGGCCACCTGGCGGCGCGGCAGCCGTACGGACAGGTCCGTGCCAAGGCGATAGATGACGTTGTCCCAGCCGTTGGCAACGAGGGTGAGCGGTCCCGCCAGATCCGGGTGCTGCGTGTGAATCAAGCGGTCAACAAGGTCGTCGTCGATGTCGACTTCTGTCGCCGGGGTGTTCATGCCGCAACGATATTGCGGGATGGCCCAGGGAACCCTCTATGCCTGGTCGCAGCCTGGATCTATCTCGCCGCCTGGATCGGCCGAGCTTTTGACCGCAGGTTTCCGAGTCGGCTGACTCCCTGTTTTGCAGGTGAGGACGGTCTCCGGTGCTATCCAGCCTCCCGGCGTCGTGCCCGATCGCCTACGGCCTGGCGCACCAAGCCGTACCCCTGCGGAGAGGGGCGGCGCAATGCCGGAGACTGTCCTAAAGGAGGGTACCGCCGTCCTCGGCGCGTGCCCGATGAGACGGGAAACAAGGGGAAACAGCGGGGAGTCGGAGGTGGGGGAGACGTGCGGGACCGCAAGGGAAATGCCTCCGTATTTGCAGTTCCAGTTGCAGTAGACGTTGCCGAAGAACCAGTGAACCTGGCCCAGCCGAGCGACCGCGGCCCACACGGCTCGCGATCGTACGACCTGCGTCCGCGAACAGTTCCGCATACGGGCAGCATCCCAGACCCGTACACATTCGGACCGCTCATTCCCGCTCAATTGGCGAGAGCCTTCCTCCGCTCGCTTACGGGCCCCGGTCTTCCTCCCCTCGCTTACGGCCCGGTCTCTCTCTGCCCTCGAACGCGCGGCCGGTGGCGGGGCCGGGCGGGTCATCTGTAGACGGTGGGCTTCTTCTCCTTGCCGGGGAAGATCATGATCAGCAGTTGTACGGCGCCGGCCGGGGCATCGACGACCTGGGTGACGAGCTCGCGGCCCCGCAGGTGGACCCGGACCCGGTAGGACCCCGGGCCAGCGGACGTGAGACCGGTTAGACGCTTTCCGTCACCGTCGACGAGTTCCAGCGAGCCGTTCGGACTCTCGTAGCCGACTTCGACCACCTCCTCCCAGCCCTTGAGCTCCATCGGCGGTCGCCTGGTGTAGGACTCGACGGTCACGCAGGCATGCCCGATCTCGTCGGCCGCCCAGATCGACAGGGCTCCCCGCTCGCTTCCGACCAGGTTCTCCACCATTTCGGGGACGGTGCCCTCGTATCCGTCCTCCCATCCGTCGATGGTCCAGAACTCCGTCCACATGGTGGCCCGCTTCTGCCGTACGGGCCCGATCTTCGGCCGGTGCGCCGGATGCGCCGCACAGGCCCTTTCCTTTCTGGCGACGTAGGCGTCATTTTCGGCCTTCTCCTGCTGGGCGTCCGCCTCCTGCTTCCGTGCCACCTCGGGGCACAGGCTTGCCAGCACTCCGGTCAAGGACGTCTGCGGCGCCTCCCGTACGGCCCGCGCGCCGACATCGCCCCCATGCTGTACGGCCAGGCCGCACAAGTGACGCCCCTGGGCCAGCACATCTCGGTCAGCAACCTCGTTCCACTCGGTGACACTCCACCGGTGTCCGAGGGAGTAGCCGCGGACGTCACACAGGAAGTCCTTCTCCCCCTGGCTCGGTCCCCTGGCCGTCACGTCACCGAATCCTGCGCAGTCGAGCTCATACGCGCTGCTCACCCTGGGGGGAGGGGCGGACTTCGCTGCGAGAAGGAGTGTCGCCGTGACCGTCAGGACGGCTACCGTCGTGCGGGCGAGGGGGCCCCGCCGCACGAACTCCCGCCGGGGAGAACGTACGGCGAGCAGCACCAGGAGCGGGGGCGCCAGGCAGTAGAGGTCCATGCCTGCCTGCCAGTTCACCAGGTCCGGCGGTCCCCACGCGTCCGCGCACTCCGGGCCGAGCGCCAAGTCGAATGTGATCAGCAGCAGCTCAGGGAGCAGGAGGAGAAGCAGCGCCACGGCGGCGGAGCGGGCGATGATTCCGCCGAGCAGGCTATGTCCGCTCCGGACGCTCAGCTGTCGGCCCGCGAAGGCCAAGACGATCAGGGGAGCTCCGCCGTACCAGAAGACCGGCAGATCGGTGATCACGGATTGCGGATACTCGATCAGCTCGTGGATCCGGTTGCCCAGACACTGGTCCCAGGACGTCCACGCGTAGCGCCAAGTGTTGTCATTCCCGAACAGCGATCCGATCCAGTCGCAGAGGCTGGGGCCCAGCGCTGTCACGAAGGCCGCCGCCCACAGAACCCATGATCGTCGAGCCACGACAGCGAAGACTATCTATCACCACATAGCTGGATACGCATTATGTGAACACGGTGGTTGGCGACCGAGTGGCTCGAAGGACAGGTCACTCCGAGCTGCGCGGGAACTGGGAGCAGCGGAAGGAGCCGAGGGCGCCGGCGCCGGACTGCGTGATGACGACGGTGATCGCGTCCGGGTCGATGTCCGTACGTGCGGCCAGGGCGCTCGCGGCCGTACAGGTGAGCTGCCCGATCCACAGGATCGACCGCGTGGCGCCCTGCGGCACGGCCACCGGCTTGGGGGCGGGCAGCGAGATACGCACCTTCGCCTGGCCCGCGGTGACCTTGGTCGGCGCGTGGACGGGCTGCAGCTCGCTGACGATGCCTCGTTCACGCTCCGCGGAGGTGGGCCCGTCGAGCAGGAGGTCGAGCGTCTCCTTGAGCGGCGGCCACGGGATGGGACGGGTCACGACCTGCAGATGTGAGCCCGACACGAAATAGAGCCGGGTGCTCGGGCGGAAGCCGATCGCCGGCTCGCCCCCGTCCATGACGTCGGTCGGAGTGATGCCGCAGCCTGCCACCAGTGCCATCGCCATCGCGGCCAGTGCGCGGCGCATTCCGGTCATGGTCCCTCCTCCCCGCCTCGGGGCAGGGACAGCGTGAAAACGGCTCCGCCGCCGGGCCGGTTGGCCACCTCGATGACGCCGCCGTGCAGGCGCGCGTTCTCGTGGGCGATGGCCAGGCCGAGCCCGCTGCCCTCGGATCTCACCCGTGCCACGTCGGCCTTGTAGAACCGGTCGAAGACGTGGGGGAGGATCCGCGGGTCAAGTCCCTGGCCGCTGTCCTCCACCTCGACGAGGATGTCCTCTCCCAGATCGCTGAGTCGCACCGTCACCGGAGGAGCCCCGTGGTCGAGCGCGTTTCCCACGAGGTTGGCGACGATCACGTCGAAGCGGCGCGGGTCCAGCCGGACCCGGATCCCCGGGGGCAGGTCCAGGCCGACCCGATCGGTCCAGCCACGGGTGCGCAGGCAGGCGCGGACGGCGTCGGCCGCGTCGATGTCGTTGAGGATCAGCGTGGCCGCTCCGGCGTCGAACCGTGAGATCTCCATGAGGTCCTCGACGAGCCGCACCAGCCTCCCGACCTCCAGGTTCATCAGGCGGGCGGCCTTTCCGAGATCACCTTCGAGGCGACCGGCCTCCTCTTCGAACATGTCCGCCATCACCAGGATGGAGGCCAGGGGAGTACGCAACTCGTGGGACACGTCGGCGACGAACCTGCGGGCCTTGACCTCCATGCCCCGCAGCTCCGAGACGTTGGTCTCAAGGGCGGCCGCCGTGGCGTTGAAGGTGTTCACCAGCCTGGCCAGCTCGTCGCTGCCGCTCGCCTTCAGGCGCGTGTCCAGCTCGCCCTCACCGAGCCTGCGCGCGGCCCGGTCGAGATCGCGTACCGGGCGCAGCACCCCACGGGCGGCGACCAGGGCGAGCACCACGGCCAGTACCACAACGGGGATCACACCTTGTTGTGCCGCGGTGACCAGCGCGGCCTCGTCCCCTTCCTCTTTGGTGAGCGGCGTCACGAGGTAGACCTCCACGCCCGACGGGGCCGCCTTCTTGCCCAGCATCACCGGCGTGCCGACCACCAGGTACGGAGTGCCGGAGCTGATCACCCGCTGGTAGAAGAGCCGGTTCCGCTCGACGACGGTGCGGCGCAACTGAGGGGTGACGGCGCCGATGTCGTCCCGGGAGGCGATCAGCCCCGAGTCGCGGTAGGCGGCGGCGCCGGTCGCCTCCAGGAACGACGGCGCCACCCGGTTGGCCAGCTGTTGCAGCGCCGCGCGGTCGGGCGGGTGCTGCATGTTCTCGGTGAGGGTCGCGACGCGCAGCCGGAAGTCGTTGACGACCGACCATTCCGTACGCGTGAGCATGAGGTCGCGCGCCTGACGGTAGATCAGCCCGGCGGCGGTGAGCGCGCTGAGCCCGGCGAGGAGGACGAAGACGACCACCAGGCGGGCGCGCAGGCCCCGTACCGAGATCGGGAGGCGGAGCCGCCGGGACACCGGGTTCACAGAGGTCCGAACCGGTACCCGAACCCGCGTACGGTCTGCACGTAACGAGGCCTGGCCGGGACGTCCTCGATCTTCGTGCGCAACCGCTGCACGCACGCGTCCACCAGGCGCGAGTCGCCGAGGAAGTCGAGCTCCCAGACCGACTCCAGCAGCTGCTGGCGGCTGAACACCTGGCTGTACGCGGCGGACAGCTCCAGGAGCAGCCGTAACTCCATGGGCGGCAGCGTGAGCGGGACCCCGGCCTTGGACACGGTGAGCGAACCACGGTCGATCACCAGGTCACCATGGGTCTCCTGGACGGTGACCGCCGACGCCGCAGGGCCCACACGGCGCAGGACCGCGCGGATCCGCGCTTCCAGCACGCGCGGGCGGACCGGCTTGACGACGTAGTCGTCGGCCCCCGCCTCCAGCCCGCTCACCACATCAAGGTCATCGCCGCGGGCTGTGAGCATGACGATGGGCGTGGGGCCGCCCGCCCGGATCCGGCGGCACACCTCGAACCCGTCGAGTCCTGGAAGCATCAGATCGAGCACGACGATGTCGGCCGGAGCCTGCGACAGCCGCTTCAGGCCGTCCTCGCCGGTGCGGGCCACGTCGACGTCGTGCCCGTGCCGGCCGAGTGAGAGGCGAAGGCCCTCCCGTACGGACGGGTCATCCTCGATCACCATCACTCTGGCCACCGCTCAATTATCCGGCGGAGCCCGACGGCTTACCCGCAATTGGGACATCTATTACAGGCTCATGACATTCCGGTCATGATCAGCGGACATTCCGCTGCCAGCATCGAGCCCGTTCCTGACCAGTGACGTCTGTGTCCGGTGCGTGTCGGTGGAGCTGTTCCGACCCGTCACCGCTGAGGAGGATGTATGCGATTCGCCCGTACCGCCCTGATGGCGGCCGCTCTCGGCGTCGCCATGCTGACCGTGGCCGGACCGGCCATGGCCGATGACAGGCCCCACGCCACTCCGAGTCCGGTGCCGAGCAAGCAGGCCGCCCGCCCGAGTCCGGTGCCGAGCAGGCAGGCCGCCCGCCCGAGTGCCGTGCCGAGCAGGCAGGTCACCCGCCCGAGTGCCGTGCCGGTGGCCGGCTCCCGTACGGAGGATCCGCGGCAGGTCGTGGAAATCCCGAGGGGTGCTCCGGAGACCGGCGGTGGCCCCGGCGCGAACCCCCTGCTCCCGCTCGGTGGAGCCCTTCTCGCCGCGGGGGCCGGGACGGGCGTGCTGGTGCTGCGCCGTCGTGCGCACGATCAAGCCTGAAATGCCCCGAGTGCGACGCGTCGGCGGCCGTCATGCCCTGGGCCTCACGGCCGCCGCCGCCATCCTGACAGGGGCCGTATTGGTCATGCTGCCCCCGGAAGATCCCCCCGCGCCGCCACCCGTATCCGCACAGGTGGGCGCGCCGTCGCCCCCCGGCCCGTACCGAAGCCGTCCCGTCTCAGCCGACCCCGTTCTCGTACGGTCCGAGCCCCGGCGCCTGGACATACCGAAGATCGGCGTCCACGTGTCCCTCGGCAGGCTCGGGCTCAAGCCGGACGGCACGGTGCGGATCCCGCCGGTCGAGCACCCCGAGTGGGCGGGCTGGTATGAGAAAGGGGCCTCTCCCGGGGAGCGAGGGGCGGCGGTGATCCTCGGCCACGTCGACGGAGGAGGTCGCAAGGGCGTCTTCTTCGACCTCGGGCGCATGCGCGCCGGTGACGCCGTCTCCGTGACCCGTACGGACGGCTCGGTGGCCCGGTTCGTGGTGGAGTCGGTCGAACTCGTTCCCAAGAACAAGTTCCCCAGCCGGCGCGTGTACGGCCCGCTCGGTCACGCGGGTCTCCGCCTGGTGACGTGCGGCGGCACCTTCAACCGGCAGACCGGCCACTACACGGGCAACGTGATCGTCTACGCCTATCTGACCTGACCGGCCCAGACCGCCCGGGGCCGGCAAAGCCGCCTTCAAGAGTTGATCTGCGGCAGTATGGCCGGTGGGACGTGCGACGGCGCGCTGGACGTGGAGAGCCGCATGAAGGACTCAGAGGTGGGGGCCTATCTGGCCCGGATTGGTGCCGCGCGGCCCGATCGCCCCGACGCCGAGGCGCTGCGGCGGTTGCAGCAGGCGCATCTGCTGTCGGTGCCGTTCGAGAACCTCAGCATCCACCTGGGCGAACCGATCGTGCTCGACGAGCGGTCGCTCGTGGAGAAGATCGTCGATCGCCGGAGGGGCGGGTTCTGCTACGAACTCAACGGGGCGTTCGGCACGCTGCTCACCGCGCTCGGCTACCGGGTGACGCTGCTGCAAGCCCGGGTCTTCGACGGTGATCGTGCCGGGCCTCCTTTCGACCACCTCGCCCTGCGGGTCGATCTGGACGAGCCGTGGCTGGTCGACGTCGGTTTCGGGAAGTTCAGCCGGCACCCGCTGCGCCTGGCGGCGCGGGATGACCAGCACGATCCGGACGGGGTGTTCCGGATCATCGAGAACGGCCGGCACGGGGACGTGGACGTCATCCTGGACGGCAGGCCCGAGTACCGGCTGGACCTGCGGCCGTACGAGCTGAGCGACTTCGTCCCGACCTGCTGGTGGCAGCAGACCTCGCCGCGGTCCCACTTCACCCGGTCGCTGACGTGTTCCCTGATGACCGACTCCGGGCGGATCACCCTGAGCGGCGCCAAGCTCATCAACACCGTCGACGGAGAGCGCCGGGAGTTCGTCCTGGACGGCGACGCCGACGTCCTCACCGCCTACCGCACGTACTTCGGCATCACCCTCGACAGGGTGCCCACCGTGCCCGCCGCGCCGGAGTGAGCGTTCACTCGGCGGGCGGTGGGCGCACGGGGCAGGACGGCATGTTCCTGAGCAGGTCGGCGAGCTGGCGGGCGTTGGTCTGGGCGTAGTCGCGGTAACAGTTGTTCATGAGCACATGCGTGCTGGCGGTCTCCCTTGCGAGCTCGCACAACTTCGGCGTCCACTCCTTCAGCTCCTCGGGAGAGTAGAGGTAGCCGAACCGTTCGTAGATGTCCCGGCTGGTCCACTTGTCGCTGTGGCCGTGGAACCGCACGATCTCCAGATCGGACGTGGCCGCGACGACCGGAGGGATCGAGCACGGGTACCCCTGTGGCATGTCGAGGCAGACGTACGGGATGGCATACGAGCGCAGGAAATCGAGGGTCTCGGCCTGGTTCTCCTCGGTCATCCAGGTCCTGTTGCGGAACTCGACCGAGATCCTCAGCGGTTCGCAGCGTCGCTTGCACTCCAGGATGTAGTGCTTGTTGCGCTTGCTGATCGGGAACCAGCGCGGGAACTGGAACAGCACCGCCCCGAACTTCTCCGCCTTCCAGAGCGGCATCAGCGCGGACACGAAGCGCTCCCACACCTGGTCCACCAGGGCCGGATCCAGATCCTTTACGTAGAGGTTCTTCTTGCCGGGCGCCATCTCGACCCGCAGGTCCTTCGGCAGCGCCGCGGGACGGGTCGGATGACAGGTCAGCAGTGAGAACGCCTTGACGTCGAAGGTGAAGTCCCGCGGTGTCCGCTCCGCCCACAGCCGCGCCGTCTCCTCGGCGGGCGTCGCGTAGTAGGTCGAATCGACCTCCACAAGCGGGAAGACGCGCGCGTAGTACCGCAGCCTCTCCTCGGGCGTCGTGACGTCCGGCGGATACCAGCCGGACCGCAGGAGCGTCTTGTCCGTCCACGACGCCGTGCCGACCAGGATCTCCCCCACGAGGGCGGCCGTTACCGGGCTCCGTGCCCCGTGCGGCGCCCGAGGAGGTGGTAGGTCTCGCCGCGCGTGATGTAGCGGACCCGGCCGGACAGCCCGAGACGGTTGACGTGGTGGCGGAAGTCGTCCAGCCCCGAGGAGAACGCCTCGTAGTCGTCGTAGTGGACGGGCAGGGTGTAGCTCGGGTTGATCAGCTCCACCCAGTGGGCGCCCTGCGTGCCGTCCATGGTCACCAGCAGCGTCCCGAGCAGCTTGGTGCCGCCCAGGTGGACGATCGCGAGGTCGATCTCCGGGAAGCGCTTGGGGATCGCCGCGAGGCGTTCGTCCAGCAGAGTGTCCCCGCTGATGTGGAGGCGAAGGCCCACCTCGCCGCCGCCACGGCCGAACTCCAGCATGCTCCCCATGACCGGTGGCAGCAGCTTCTCGGCGAACCCCGGCGCGTGGCGTGCCGGCAGAGCGGTGATCGTCAGGGTGTTGTCCCCGCGGCGCAGCCTGCGGTCCTGCCAGGTCTCCAGGCTGATCGCGTTGCGGAACCCCTGGCGCGTGAGCCGCTCGGCGGCGTGGGGGGTGGTGATGATCGGCAAGTCCGGGTCCAGCCCGTCGCGTGCCACGCGATCCCAGTGGTCGCCGTGCATGTGGGACAGCACGACGGCGTCGACTTCCGGAAGCAGGCTGATCTCGATCGCCGGATTGGTGCGACGGCGGGTGCTGATGCCCCATCCGAGATAGGCGCGCTGGCCGCGATGGAGGAAGTTCGGATCGGTCAGCAGGGTGAAGCCATGAGAGCGAATCAGCGTTGTGGCGTTTCCGATGAAGAAGACACTCGCTTCTGCTGCGTCGGGCATCTCAATCCCCCCCGTCTCCTGATATTTCAGGTTAAGCACACGGGACGGCATCGCCTCGGCTCGGGGGCGGCATAGTAGCTGGTCAGGGGGCTCACTCCTCCGGTCCGTACGGCCGGCCCACGTATGAGTGGAAGCCAACGCGCAATATCCACAGCATGTGGACAAGGGGGAGGCGTGGTGCCCCCGGATGTTCTTCGCGGCGGGATGTTCTCGCGGCGCGGGGGATCAGACGACGGAGAAGAGGTCGAGGGCTCGGCGGCCTACGTGGGGTTCGAGCGCTTCACCGGTGGCGTCCACGGGCGGAAAGGGAGCTTCGTGCTGCACCACACCGCTACGGGCTCCGCCGGCGAGCAGTCGCTGAGCTGGACCATCCTGCCCGACTCCGGAACCGGTGAGCTGCTGGGCATCCGCGGCGGGGGCCAGATCATCCCCGACGACGGCGAGCACTTCTTCCACCTGGACTACGAGCTGGACTGACCACAAACGCCCTGCGGCACCATTGCCACGGCCGGGGTCCCCCGGGACGTACGGCCGTCGTCTGACCGTGTACGACCGGACGGGGCCCCCAATGGAGTACGGCCGGCTCGGGTCGGGTCGCCAGTCCCACCCGAGCCGGCCGTCCAGCCCGCCTCGTACCGTCGGCGCGCGACTCTCCGCCGGTGCGCGCGCCAACCGGTCAAGCTCGATCTAGATGCGGAATAGGCCGGAAACGCCGGCTAGACCGGATACTCCACCTGTCTCAGCTCGCGTCATCTGTCTCAGCTCGCGTCGGCGCAGATCACGTACACGCTGATCCCGACCGTGGCGAAGTTGTTCTGGCGGCCGAGGCCGATCCAGCCACCGGCGTCGTCGGTGGGGAAGGAACCGACCAGGATGGCGTCGTTGCCCTGGGCCTCGGCGCCACCTCCGATCGCCCTCTTACCGCTCGGGCACCGGATCGTACGCCGTGCGAAGTTGGCGACGTTGGCGTTGGGCAGTTTGAGGAGCTGGTAACCGCTGAAGTCCGCGACGGCGCCGGGACCTGCCGGCGTGGAGTCCGCGTACGACGCCGGCACCGCCACCGCCGCCACACCCGCGCTGCTGACCACCGCGGTCAGTGCGAGAGTCGTAAGCCATCTGGCTTGCATCTGTTCTCCTTGGATAGTCCCCCGTCCACCCGAGGCGAGCCCCCAGGCGGTTTCCGGCAGGCGTTCTACCGGAGCGGGAAGTGCTCACTTCGTCACTCACAGTAATCATCTCCAACTCTGAGTGTCCATTCTGGGGAGCGCGGCCGTGTCGTAGCACTCAGGAGAGACCCACCCACGCCTCCCGATCTGCTCCGACGCGTGGGTCAGGAGCTGAGATACAACCCCGCGAGCTCGCGCGCGGTGGACTCCAAGCGCTCGCGCAGCTCGTACGGCTTGAGCACCTCGACCAGCGCGCCCAGCTTCATGAACTCGGTCTGGGCGTGGTCAAGGGACTCGATCGGTACCACGGCCGTCACCCAGCCGTCCTCGTCGGGGGCGGTTGAGGTCGCGTCGACGGCCTGCGTCACGGCGGTGCTCATCAGCTCGCCCATACGCCGCCGTCCGGGAGGCGAGAGCCGTATGGTCGCCTCGCCCTGATAGAGCCGGGCGCGGAACTCCGCGAGAAAGGACCGCCAGTAGCAGGCGATGTCGAAGTCCGGTGGCCGCTCGAAAGTCTGGTCCAGCACGGTCAGGCTGAGAACCTGATGCACGCGGTACGTGCGCACGTGCTCGCCGCCGCGCGCCACGAGGTACCACTTCCCGCCCTTGAGCACGACGGCGTAGGGCTCCAGGATCCGCGTGACCCGCGTCGGCTCCTTCCAGCGGCGGTAGCAAACCTGGATCACGCGCTCGTTCCACACCGCGTCGGCGATCGGGGCGAGATGGGGTGACTGCTCTCCGTCGTAGTACCAGCCGTGCGCGTCCAGGTGGAACCGCTCCTGGATGCGGGCCGCCCGGTCACGCAACTCGGCCGGGAGTGCCGCCTGGAGCTTGAGCTGGGCCGCCGTCACCACCGCACCGAGCCCGAGCTCGGCCGCCGGCCCGGGCATCCCGGCCAGGAACAGCGCCTCGGCCTCGTCAGGGGTCAGCCCGGTCAGACGTGTGCGGTAGCCGTTCAGCAACTGGTAGCCCCCCGCCGGGCCCGCGTCTCCGTACAGCGGGACGCCCGCCGCGTGCAGGGACTCGACGTCGCGGTAGATGGTCCGTACGGAGACCTCAAGGGTCTCGGCCAGTTGGCGCGCGGTGAGCCGGCCTCGGGTCTGGAGGAGGAGAAGGATGGAAAGCAGCCGACTCGCGCGCATATCGCTGACAATACGTGTCAGTATGCGCGGCCTACGGTCCAATAGTGGCTTTTACCGAAAAGTACCTTCGTATATCGCCCGTGATCGAGACGGCCGGTAGGCAGATCAAGCGCTATCACGTCAGCACCCTCGACACCGAGATCGAGGAGACGATCCAGCGAGCGGCCTACGCGTTCCTGCCCCGGCTGCTGCCCGAACTGGACGAGACCCCGCCGGTCGCCTTCACCGTCCTGCACCGGGCGAAGGAGGCCGCGTACCTCAACGCCTACACCTGGGTGTGGGACAACGTGCTGGAGTGCCATACGGCCGCGGCCGGCATGCCCTTCCTGGGCTGCGACGACACGGACCCGGCCAACTTCAAGGAACTCCCGAAGCCGTGGATCGGCTGCGTCTGGGAGCTTCCGCCTCTGGAGCACGAGAGAGCGGCCTGGGTACGCCACATGCTCGCACCCGACATCCCTCGCCTTTCCGCCTATCTCACCGACGTGTCGGCCGAGGGCATGGTGGGCGGCTGACCGGCTCCCGTACGGGCCGATGTCCGCTCTCGGACGAAACCTCCGAGGTGGGCCGTCCGATCTCCGTACGGAGTAATGCCTGATCAGGCCGTTGGTCGGCTCTTACCTGAAGGGCTGAAGCTCGTAACGGATGTCGCAAAGAGGCTTCCGTATCGGAAGATTGTGGACAACCGCTTCTCGTGCGACCCGGGGAGGGAGCCGATCCCTTGCTAGGCTGCAAGCATCTGTTACGAACCCGGCGTCGTCTCATCCTCGGCTGATGAGACCGTTGAGAAGTGGGGTTACACCGTGAAGAAGCTGCTCGTTCTCGCGCTCGTTGCCCTCGGGGGGCTACTGGTCTGGCGCAAGGTGCAGGCTGACCGCGCCGAGCTTGATCTGTGGACTGAGGCAACCGGCAGCGAGAACTGACCATCTGGGCTGCCGATGCGGGTGCGTGAAATGGTTCCGGATCAAGGCGGAGGTGATGGCATGACCAGCGCCTCACCCATCAAACTTGCCTGCCTCGATCTGGCCGGCACCACGATCGGTGACATCGCCATGGTGGAGCGGGCGTTCGCAGAGGCGATCGCGACGCAGGGCATAGTCCCCGGGACCGGGGCATATGCGCGGGCCATGGTGCACGTGCATCGGTCCCGGGGTTGTCCCAAGATCGAAGTCTTCCGGGGCATCTTCCCCGGCAACGAGGCCCAGGCCCAGGCGGCCAACCTCACGTTCGAGCGCTCCTACGAGGACGCGATCGAGCGGTCCGGCCTCGTCCCCGTGCCCGGCACCGTCGAGGCCCTGGAGAAGTTACGGGCCTCCGGGGTGAAGATCTGCGTGATCACCGGCTTCAGCCGCGCGACTCTCGGCCGGGTGCTGAGCTCCGTCGGCTGGATGGACAAGATCGACCTCGCCCTCTGCCCTGAGGACGCCGGACGGGGGCGTCCCTGGCCCGACATGGTGCTCACCGCGGTGCTCCGGCTCCGCATCGACGACGTCCGTCACGTCGCGGTAGCAGGCGACTCCGAGAGCGACATGCTCTGCGGGAGCCGCGCCGGCGCCTCGATCGTGGCCGGCGTGCTGACCGGCGTCCACAGCCACGAACGCCTCATGCGCGGCGGCGCGACACAGATAATCGACTCCATCGCCGACTTCCCCAGCCTCATCCTCAACAGCGAACCGAGCCGGGCACCGGTAGCCACTTCCTCCCGGTAAGCTGTCCTCCAGCACGGGGCCTTAGCTCAGTTGGCAGAGCGCCTGCTTTGCAAGCAGGATGTCAGGAGTTCGAATCTCCTAGGCTCCACCGACAAGAAAACCCAGGTCAGGGATGCTTTTCCCTGCCTGGGTTTCTCGCTTTAATCGGCCGCTTTTCGCTTCCGTGCCCGTTGCGTGCCCGATGCCTTCTGTAGCTGGTCTCTGGCGAGGCTGTCGAGCTTGTCGGCGACCTGACGCTGACGCTCGTTCGAGCCGTGTTGGTAGACCATGGCGGCCCGAGTGCTGGAGTGGCCCATGCGATCCATCAGCTCCCGGATCGACGCCCCGGCGTTCGCAGCGAGGGTGTTGCCGGTATGGCGTAGGTCGTGAAAGTGGATCTTCGGTAGTCCGGCATCGGCGAGCGCCTTGCCCCAGAATCGCCGATTGAAGTTGCTGTTCCAGCTCACTGGCATCCGAAGCCTTCGCCATCCGCGTCCTGGACGCCATACACCACGGCGACACGCCGGCCATCCGCCACACGACGGCACCCACCTGCTCTAAGCCCCACCGGGAGCATTGCCGAATTGTTCTTGTGAGTTATCAAGGCGACGGCGCTCCGCGCCGCCGCACGGCCCGCCGCCCGCCTGCTCGGCCGGGCGTGCGGCGTAGGCGCCGGTCCCGGCCGGCGGCGGGAACACGGGCCGCCCGCCGCCCGGAGCATCCGCCACACCAACGCGACCCGCCACCCCAGGGCGCGCCGTCGCCGACCCCGCTACCCACACCACTGATCGCGATGCGGGTCCTTTGTCGATCAGACACGGCATAGCACGCCATCCTGCGCACTCCCGTAGCGACTGGCCTACCAGATCCACAAAGCGTGTTGACGGCCCTCAGCAGCGTTTTCAGGGATCACGAGATGCGCGGCCTCCGGACCTTTGCGGGAGTCAGAGTCCAATGGAACGGCAAACCGGTGCTCACCGGAGTCCACCGCAAAGAACCTGTCCGGTACCAGCTCGTATTCGTCGATCACCTTGCCGATGTAGTAGCGCATAACGACAGGCTCATTTCCTTTGGGAAACCGCCAACCCGAGCATCCATACAGACCGAAAGGATCTGCGAGTGCTCGCAGGACCATGCCATCAAAATGCAGCTCCACGTAGTCACGCACAAAACAGATCGCACTCACTTCGCGTCCCACGAGCAATGCGAGTCCTTCATGCGAGCACTCTGTGCCGACCATGTGTTCATACTCGCATGGAAGCATGGCACGGGTCCCGTCCTCCTCGCTGGTCGAGTGTCCCGGTTGAGGCCGCCGAGTCAAGCGCCTTCGGCGTCGCTACGCGATCAACTTCGTTGACCCTTGACACGGCGGCCTCGCCCTGGGGATCGGCAGCTACGAGGAGGACGGGAGAGGACCAGGGGACGCGCGGGGTACTGCAAACGCGTACTGCAACAGCCCTACACAACCGCTCACGATCACGCCCGTCGGCCACCGTCGCGAGCCAGGCCGCGGTCCCCGGATCATGGGGCGAACGGTCCTGATAAGGAAGACGTCAGCTCATCGACATCGTGCTCCGAACCGGTGAAGGTTTCTGGACACCCCAACAGGCGGCGACTTAGGGTTCTGATCATGAAGCGTTCGACGGTCGCGATGCTCGTGGTTGCTTGCTTGGGAATCGGCACAGCTGTGATCGCTCCTACCGCAAACATCTGCTGACCTCTGGCTGCACCGCTGATGACGACCAGCTCGCCGCATCTCTGGCCACGCTCGGTATCCTCGATGTTCATCCGCCGACGGCGACCCCCGAAGGGAAACGCGATTCTGCTTGCGAAACTGACGACCGAGTAGTGGCTGTATGGCAGTCCTACCGCCACTCTGGCTCGCGAGTCGATTTGCTGTCCTTCTATCAAGACTTCGCAATCAAGGAAGGCTGGAGTCCGGCCCCGGATAATCAAGGTGGGGAACTGAGTTGCTTCATCAAATCCATCGAGGGGAAGGATATATACCTTTCCGTAAAATTCCCCAGTACGGATCGCGAGGAGTCCCGCGAGGGATTCGACGTCAACGTCAGCGCTTCTTTGCGTGGCGAGGGCTGGTGTCCGTCTTGATAAGGAAGCGGTCGCCGAGCAGTCGTCCGGGCATCGCGGGTTGCAGTTCAGGGTGATCCAGGGGCGTTCAGAGCAGACCGCGCATGCCCACTGACCTGCATTGAACCGTCTGGAACCATGATCGTCCGAGCTTTTAATCCGATTGCAGACCAGCAGCGCTGCTGGTTTCACAGAAGCCGTAAGGAATCAACCTGTCGGCGTGTCGCGGTGCTCTGGTGCTGTAGCGAGGAGATCGGCCGCGCTGCGATAGCGGGTAGGTGCTCGGTCGGGAAGGTGGCCTTCCTGCTCCAGCAGCGGGCGGACCCATGCTCTGGCGTTGCCGATGGTGCGTCTGCTCACCTGAAACAATTCCGCCACCACATCCCAGCTGCAGACCTTGCGTAGGCCGAGAATGACCGCGAGGACACGCTCGGCGTCGGTGATCTTCTCGTTGAAGACACCACCGCGGGCTGTCTGCTGTCGATCTCCGCCGCGCTGGCGATGCTTGCGCCGCTCAGCCTCGGCGGCCTGGCGCTTCGACAACCGCTTGATCAGCCGTTCCAGCTCAGGTCGACTTATGCCGGTCAGAGCCGGATCGCCGAGGGCGTCCAGCCGGTTCGGCCGGGCCGGCATGGTGTCGCTGTCCAGAAAGGCCCGAAGGGCGGCCACGCTGGTGAAGCGTAGGACGGTGGGGTTGGTCGTGTGCTTATGCTCGGCCAGGAGCTTGGCGGTCTCAGCGATCGCCATGCCGATGGAGTAGGTGTTGACTTCGATCATCTCGGACAAGACCCGCTGAGAGCAGATCTGCCGCTGGTAGACGACGGTGAGCAAGACCTTGTCGGCGTCGCTGAGCAGGGGTCGGCCGTGATTGCCCTTGGCTTGGCGGCGCGGGCCGCCGCGCTGCTGGAAGTAGCGTTGTTCGGCACGGGCCGCCTGCGCCGGGGCCAGGGAGGTGGCCAGCTCACCCAATGCTTGGCGGCTCATGCCGGTCAGGCGAGGGTCGGCCAGGGTGCGCAGGGCGCAGGCCCGGATCTGGTCGCGGTCACTGGCTTGGATGACAGCAGTCTTGTGGTCTGCGGCCGGGCCGATGGTGTAGTTCCACATTCCGCGCTGGGCGTGGGACCTGATCGGCAGTGCGTTCATGCGCTCAGTGCTGACCGACACGCCCAGCGGGTAGGCGCCGGAATCGAGTTCGGCCTCGACGCGCAGCCCGGTGCGTGTGCGGGTGGCGGCGATGCTGTTCACGACGACTTCGTGGCTGGTCAGGGGCCTGCCCCGCCAGTTCATCGTGATGTGGGAGAACAATCGATGCTCAATTTTGTTCCATTTGGAGGTGCCCGGCGGGAAGTGGCAGACCGTGATGGTCAACCCCGTCTCGGCGGCGAAGTCGGCAAGTTCGGCCTTCCAGGCCCGGTAGCGGTAGCTGTTGGAGCCGCCGCAGTCTGCTGTGATCAGTAACCGGGAGGCGTCCGCATAGTCTGCTCGGCCGCGGGAGTGCCACCAGCGGCGGATCGAGGCCACCGCGAACGCCGAGGTGTCGTGGTCCACCCCGACGTTCACCCAGCCCCGATCGGCGGACAGGTCGTAGATGCCATAGGGGATGGCATGCGGGACATCCGGGCCGGAGAAGAAGAAGCTGTGGTCTTCGACCTGAACCGGGTCGCCCTTGGGGCGCCACTGCCGCCCGGCATTGGGCATCTGCCCAAGCTGCTCCTTCTTCTTGGTATCGACGCTGATCACCGGCTGCCCGGCGGCCTGGTGCTCCTTGACCTGCTCGTTGACATAGCCGAACTGGGCATCTCGGTCGGGATGCTGCTTGCCCTCCAGCGTCTTGGTGTTGGCCTGCAGGCTGAAGCCTTGCTCCTTCAACAGCCTGCCCACCGTCGGGGCGGAGACCGGATGCCCTTGCCGGGCCAGTGCCTCGGCCAGGTTCCGCAGCGACTTGGTGGTCCAGCGCAGCGGCGACATCGGATCCCCGCGCTCGTCTGGCTCTACCAAAGCCAGTAGCGCCGGAACCAGCTGCAGATCTTGATCCTCAGCAGCCCTTCGTCCTCCTCCTGGCTTCCTGACTCGACCGTATGGGAGTGGATTGTCGCCAGCCTCAAGTTCGAACACGCCGTTGCGGACGGTGGTCTCGCTGACACCGGCCACCTGGGCGACAGTCCGCACCCCGCCGTGACCGAGCAGCCGGGCTTCGGTCGCCAGCAGCAACCGCCGCTGTCGTTCGTTCAGATGAGGCAGCAGCACGTCGAACTTCACCGAGAGTTGCTCGCGGACCTCGCTCGGGATGGGCATATCCTCCCAACGAATCAAAGATCGGAAAGCAACGCCTTATTTCTTGACGGCTCCAGTGCGTCCGGCATCGCTGCCAGCACGCGCCGGGCAGGGCAGCAGCCACCGCGGACACCAGACCGGTGTGGGCATCAGAGATCACCAGTTGCACGCCCGATAGTCCGCGGGCCACCAGGCCACGCAGGAAGGTCAGCCACTCGGCGCCGTCCTCGGCCGAGGTGACCTCCAGACCGAGGATCTCGCGGTTGCCGTTGCTGTTGACCGCGGTGGCCACCAGCACGTGCACGTTGATGGTCCGGCCGCCCTCGCGGACCTTCTGGGTCAGGGCGTCCAGCCACACAAAGCAGTACGGGCCGGCGTCCAGCGGCCGGCTGCGGAACGCCTCCACCTGGCCGTCCAGCACTTTGGCCATCTCCGAGACCTGGCTTTTGGAGATGTGCTTGATCCCCAGCTGCTCGACCAGTTTGTCCACCCGCCGGGTCGACACGCCCAGCAGATAGGAAGTGGCGACCACGCTGATCAGCGCCTGCTCGGCCCGGCGCCGGCGTTCCAGCAGCCAATCGGGGAAGTAGGAGCCCTGCCGCAGTTTGGGGATGGCCAACTCCACGGTGCCGGCGCGGGTGTCCCACTCGCGAGTGCGGTAGCCGTTACGCCGGTTGGTCCGCTCCCCGCTGCGCTGCCCGTACTCGGCACCGCACACCCCGTCGGCCTCGGCCGACATCAACGACTCGGCCATGGTCTTCACCATGGATCGCAACAGATCCCGATCCCCGGACTCGATCTGCTTCGCCAGCCAGCTCGCAGGATCCACACTGTCGTTGACGGCCATCCTGTTCTCCTTCGATCTTGATCTTCGCACTCGAAGGATCACGCGATGGCCGTCCTCATTTCACGACGCCACGCTGACTACCAGCGGAAACTCGTACACCACCTCCGTGGACGCAACCGACGATTGCTCCTGGTTCCTCCGTAGCGGTGCGTAGCTCACATGATCTCGCATGGACATCCTCCAACCTGCTAGTTCGGCAGCTTGGCTGTACAGCCACCGGTACAGCCAAGAGCACGGATGACTACGGATTCCGGCGAACCATGACGGACGCCGTACGCCCAGGTGAGAGCCGTAGACCTTGATTGAATCGTCTTCCTTAATCCGCAGGTTTCCGAGTCGGCTGGCTCCCTGTTACGCAGGAGTGAGGACGGTCTCCGGTGCTATCCAGCGGTCAGACAAACGCGTTATCGACGCGGCAGCTTGGCCGTCCCCTCGATGCTTTAGTTGAGGACGGAGAGTGGCGGAAGGGGGCCGAGGCCGAGATACCGGCCTACGGCGGCTAGGGCCGAGCAAGATCGGCGTACGTATCTGCAAGCAGGATGTCAGGAGTTCGAATCTCCTAGGCTCCACCCCAGCTCAAAGGCCACATCCCAAGATCGGGAAGTGGCCCTTTTTGACGCGTACAGCAGCACACCTCCTCTCAAGCTGCCCTGGCGACCGCCTGGCCCACCCCGAAAGTGTCCTAAATGTGAACATAGGGCTCTAGTGTGATCACCGTGCGTAAGTCGATCATTGCGGCTCTTGCCGCAGCAAGTCTGCTGTTCACCGCCGGTACTCCCGCCTTCGCGGCCACCGACACTCATTCGCACACAGCCTCGGCTCGCTGGTGCGGACAAAAGCAACCCTCAGGCAGGTACTACTACAAGCACAAGAAGCACTGGGACTGCATCTCGCCCGGCGCCTTCTGCGCCGAGTCCCAGTACAACGATTACGGATACTCCATGCGGGCCGCCGCCCACACGACGCGCTACAAGTGCGTCCGGTACCCCAGCAACACCTGGCACTGGAAGCTCGTCGGCGCCTAGCAATCGCCGATGCAACTGAACAAGACTCAGACGGTACCGTCGAATCAGACGTCAATTTGCGCGGCTGATCGGCGGTACCGCATTTCTTTCATTTCCCAGGAGAACTGACCATCAGTGCCGCCATGGCGTTGTCAAGATCTTGCCACGCGGCCAGCGCTTGCCGTGAAGGTCGGATCGTTCGGCTTGGCGGACCTGGCGGATGAGTTCGGCGGGGCCGTCCTGGGCGAGGATGTCGAGGACTTGCCGCCAGGTGGCGAGTCCGAAGCGATCGACGAAGCGTGACGCGCCATCGCTGAGGAGCGCCGCCGCTCGGATCTGGTCGGCGGGCAGTGTTCCGGTGAGCGCTTGCTCGGCGGCGAGCGGATCAGGGGCCGCGACCCAGAATCCGCCGTCGCGGTTGTGGTGCGGAGCAACGGGGGCGGACCAGGGAACGGGCCGCACATGCCACGCCGCCCGCAGGTCGCCGGGGTGATCGCCGTGCCATTAGCGTGCCATTAAGGGCGGTGAACAGCGGTCAATCACGGACTGGTCTCTGTGCAGGTCGAGGCCGTTGCGGCTGAAGATCAGGCCGATTTGCAAGCAGGATGTCAGGAGTTCGAATCTCCTAGGCTCCACCGACAAGAAAACCCAGGTCAGGGATGCTTATCCCTGCCTGGGTTTCTCGCTTTAGTCGGCACTTCTTCGCGGTCGTAGCCGCGGTCACTGAGGACGACATCGGGGCGCCGACGAGGCCGGCCGCTCCGTCACGGACGAGCGGGATGGCCTCCAGCAGCGGCGCCAGCTGGGTGACGCAGCTCAGCGTGCACCCGGCGATATCCCACGTCGGGGTACCCCTTCGCCAACCGTACCACCAACTCCCAGATCTCCCTGCTCACCCGAGGGAGGGCGGACCGGCGCGGATACGTCTACCGGCGTCGGGCCAAGTGGTGGTGCCAGACCAGTGGCGTGCCCGGAGTCATCAGCCGGTGAGCCCGCAGCCCCGCTGGCAAGAACCGATCTTGTCTGAGCCGCCGTCTCGGGTTGATCCGCAGGTCAAGTCCCCTGCGACGACTTTTGAAGCAGTGCAGGCTGAACGGCTACCGCGGCATCCTGGGCTTCGTCACCCTCGTCCAACGAAGCGGTTGATCCACTTTTCAGACGTCGTCCGCGGCGACTGCCAGTCCTGTGAGCGAAATGTCTCGTACTTTGGGCTGATTGTGGATGGCGGGGGCTCTCGTACCATGAATTCGTGCACGGCCTCATTCGCTCCGTGTGGTACGAGCCCCGTTCCCCCAACGCACCGCGGCGGGTGTGGCGAGACTGGGTGCTCGCGGGGGTGTTACTGCCGGTCGCGCTGCTCGAAGGAGTGGTGCGGCCTGACATGCCCTCACGGGTCATTTCGGTGAGCCTCGCGGTCGGGCTGGTACCCACCTTGTTGTGGCGCCGCACCCAGCCATTGCTGATGGTCGTGATCGCGTTCGGCGTGTCAGGTGTGGCCCAGGTGCTGGCGGGTGGCGAGTCGCCCGAGTCCAACACCATGATTTATCTGCTTCTCCTGCCCTATGCGCTGTTCCGGTGGGGGTCCGGGCGAGAGGCGATCATCGGGTTGACGATCATTCTCGTCAAAGCCACGTTCTCCGTGGTTATGGACTATCCAGGTCCCGCCGACACCGCCGCCGCCTTCGCCGTCACGTTCTCGGTGATCGCCGTGGGAGCGGCGCTCCGGTACCGGACAAGGGCGCGGACGCGGGAGCTTGACCAGGTCAAGCTGCTCGAACGTGAGCAACTGGCCCGAGATCTGCATGACACCGTCGCCCATCACGTCTCGGCGATGGCGATCCGGGCGCAGGCAGGGTTGGCGACGGCGGCGTCGCGGCCGGACGCCGCCACCGAGGCGTTGCAGGTGATCGAGGCCGAGGCCGCCCAGGCGCTCGCCGAGATGCGCGCCATGGTTCACGTCCTCCGCCGGAACGCGCCCGCTGACCTGGCGCCTGGGGGGAGCATCGCTGATCTCTCCCAGCTCGTAAGCCCGGGACAATCCGGCCCGTCCGTCCAGGTGGAGATCGAGGGTGACACCGTCGGCCTCCCCCCTTCCGTCGAGGCCGCGATCTACCGCCTCGCCCAGGAGTCGGTCACCAACGCTCGGCGCCACGCGCGGCACGCGACCCGCGTCCTGGTTCGGGTCAGCGCCGACGACACGTCGGTCCGTCTGTACGTGAGCGATGACGGCGATCCCGTTCGCCCCGCGGGGACACCCGGTTACGGGATCACCGGCATGATCGAACGGGCTGATCTCCTCGGGGGGACCTGTGTGGCGGGCCCCAATCCCGAGCGGGGATGGAGTGTCACCGCCGTGCTGCCGCGTACCGGAGTGGCCAGGTGAGCATCCGGGTGCTGGTCGCCGATGACCAGGAGATCGTCCGTACCGGACTGGTGATGATCCTCAACGCGCAGCCGGGGATCGAGGTGGTCGGCGAGGCTGCCGACGGGCGGCGAGCTGTCGAACTCGCCCGGCGGCATCGGCCGGATGTGTGCCTTTTTGACATCCGGATGCCCGTGCTCAACGGCATCGAGGCCACCCGGATGCTCGCCGGGCCCACCGTCGAGGATCCACTCGCCGTCGTGGTCATCACCACCTTCGACCTCGACGAGTACGTCTACGCGGCGCTGCGCGCGGGAGCCCGGGGGTTCCTGCTGAAGAACGCCGGCGCCGAGTTGCTCTCCCAGGCCGTTCACGCCGCGGCGGCCGGTGACGCCCTCATCGCTCCGAGCGTCACTGCCCGCCTGCTCACCGCCTTCGCGCACGCCGGGCCCGCCGCGCCGTCGGCCAGTCCCATCGAGGCGCTCACCGAGCGTGAGGAGCAGATTCTCGTCACGGTGGCCCGGGGGCGTACCAACAGTGAGATCGCTGACGAACTTCACATCTCACTCAGCACCGTCAAGACCCATATCGCCAGCCTGATGGCCAAGCTTGGCGCCCGGAACCGGGTGGAAATCGCCATGTGGGCGTACGAGACCCATCGGGTCAGAAACTAGGGTCTGCGGATGACCCACGAGGAGATCGCCGTCGCCATTCGGGCGAGGATAGAACACGGTCATCCACAGGCTGGAGAGTGCGGCGGCAAATCCGCGGACAACGATAATCCGTCCTGCCATGCGGTGCCAGCCGGCTTCCGAGGACGGAACCTCTTCGCGAACTGGCAGGCGCCCGCAATGCCGTAGAGCGACGCTCCGAAGATAGGCAACACCACAGGTAGGGGTGTCGCGAAGAATCGCGCGTTAGCTGGGTTGACCGCCGCACCACCTGCCAATTCTCCCAACGCAGCGCACCGGCGACCACCGGAATAACACCGAGAATGATCAAGCCGGTGGGGCCCATTCATCCGGGGTCTTTGGCGTCCCCGTCCGCCGGCTGTGCCTTCTGGGGCTTGGTGCCCTCACACTGCTTTCGGTCATGAGGCGATCGTGGCTTCTTCGCCCATGTCCGCTCATCACACGAACGGCCCGATTCAGGTGAGCCGATCGTCCAGCGATCAGGCGTACTTTCGGCTGATTCGGTGGTCTGGCCGCGTTTCTTAGCCTTTGACTGCCTCCCCACCCGCATTGACTCGCATAAGGAGATGGCGATGAAGGCGTTCGTCTCACGCTCGTACGGGCCACCCGATGTCCTGACGCTTACCGAAATCCCCGTCCCCGTTCCTCGCGACGACGAGGTCCTGGTCCGGGTACGTGCCAGCTCCGTCAATCCGTACGACTGGCATAACATGCGCGGCGAGCCGTACCTGGCCCGCCTGATGCCCGGCGGGCTCGCGCTCCGCACCCCCAAGGTCACCATCCTGGGCGCCGACATCTCCGGCCAGGTCGAATCCATCGGCAGAAACGTCACGGAATTCCGCCCCGGCGACGACGTCTTCGCTGTCATCAGCGGTGGCGGCTTCGCCGAATATGTCTGCGTCCGCGAATCCGACCTCGCTCCGAAGCCGGAGAACCTCTCGTACGAGGAGGCCGCCGCGGTTCCCATGGCCGCCAACACCGCCCTCCTCGCCCTGCGCGACGAGGGTCATATCCTGCCCGGCCAGCGTGTTCTCATCAACGGTGCGTCCGGTGGGGTCGGCACGTTCGCCGTGCAACTCGCCCGCGCCCTCGGCACCGAGGTCACCGGCGTCTGCAGCGCCCGGAACGTGGACCTGGTCCACTCCCTTGGCGCGACCAAGGTCATCGACTACACCACCCAGGACTTCACCCGCGAGATCCAGCGCTACGACCTGTTCCTGGACATCGCCGGAAGCCGAACGGTCTCCGCCTCCCGCCGCACCCTGCGCCCCAAGGGGGCCTACGTGGTGGTCGGCGGCCCGCCCGGTCGCTGGATACAACCCATGGGCCATGTGCTCTCCGCCCTGGCGGTATCCCGCTTCGTCGGCCAGCGGATATCGATGGCAGACGCCCTTAAGTGCCCCAGCCCCAAGCAGAACCTGCAGACGTTGAGCGCATTCCTGAACGACAAACGAGTGATCCCGATCATCGACCGTCACTACCCCTTCGAAGAAATCCCCAGGGCAGTCGGCTACCTGGAGGAGGGCCACGTTCCCGGCAAGGTCGTCATCTCCGTCTGACGACGCCCTCACCGGAGGCGTCCACACGTGACGCGCCACGGCCTACAGCCGGTACGGAGCCGACGAGGGCCCGCCCAAGGCGACACGGGGTGTCAGGTGCGACTCCCTTTTCTTGGTGAGGCATCCGCCGGTGACCTTGTTGTCACAGACGATGGTGTTGCCGCGCACGGTGTCGTTGATGCCGGGCGCGAGCAAGACACGGTCAGGCTGGCTGCCACAGTTCGATCCGATTGCCCTCGGGATCGGTGACCCAGCCGAATCTACCGACACCCTCCAGGTCCTGCGTCTCTGCGGCCACGTCCGCTCCCTTGGCGCACAGCTGTGCCAGATAACAAAGAGGCAGTCGCAACAGGAGGCCCGTGTGTGGCCGGCTCCAGCAGTGGGGAATCAGGCCGGCACGGCCGCGTAGATCCCTGACGGGAGCCGAGTTCACCGGATCACCCGGTGGCACAGAATTGAATTCTTTATGTTTCAGGCAAGCGGTCGGTCGGTTTCTGGGCCAGTAGGTAGGCCTGGCGCGTCGTCTCCGTACCCTCATTGGGCTCGCGTATCAACCGGGCGTGTAGGACCAGCTTGGCCTGGCGCAACACTTCGGCGACGTGGTCAGGTTGCCGTCGTTGGAAGTCGAGCGACACAGGGTGGCCGAACGGCTGCGCCAGGTGCAGAGGCTCGTCGCCGACCTGGAAGGCGAGCAGTAGGTGGCCGCCCGGGACCAGCACCCGGTTGAACTCGGCGAACACCTCTGGCAGCCGTTCCAGCGGGGTGTGAATGATCGAGTACCAGGCCACGATTCCGCCGAGGGTGCCGTCCGGAAGGTCCAGGGCGAGCATCGAACCCTCGTCGAACCGCAGGCCCGGATGCTCCCGCCGGGCGAGCGCGATCATCCGAGGTGACAGGTCGATGCCGAACACGGACAGCCCCAGAGCGTGCAGGTGCGCCGCCACGCGGCCGGGGCCGCAGCCGATGTCGGCGACCGGCCCCGCGTCGTCGGCCCGCACGAGTTCGGCGAAGCCGGCGAGCATGGCCCGGTCGAGCGGGTTGTGCTGGAGATCGTCCTGGAATCGATCGGCGTAGTCTTCGGCCACCGCGTCGTAGAACGCCCGGGTTGTGCTCAGGAAGGCCGGTTCGGTCATGGCGGAACACTGTAGTGCGCCCACGGCGCCGCAGTCGCTATCGCCTGTTTCGTCGGCACGACCGTACGGCGTGTCATGGACCATCACACCACTTCCAACGCTCTGACCCGAGGCGCATGCCAGATGGTGCCGGCGTCCGCGGGCTTGCTCGTCGGCGGCCGAGCCGACCGCGATTCGGGCCAGAGACCGGCCGTAACGCTCCCTACCCTTTGCTCCGAAGTCCGAACGAGCGGAGGAGCCCAATGACGATTCTTGTGACCGGAGCCCTCTCTGTCAGACTCTTGTGAGACATAGGACGAATGAGTCCTCATGATGTGAAACAGAGCTAGACAGGACGATCGAGACAGTGACGATG
>NZ_JBEZFH010000095.1:0-25873 GCF_040649355.1 Sphaerisporangium sp. NPDC049002
TCCCGATCATGAACCCCCCGGGCCAACCAACACGCCGCACACCTCTGCACGTTTACCCGTACCTGGCTCTGCACAGGAATCCGTACGCCGACACCGGGTGGCGCAACACCACCCGGTTGCCGCGAGACCACTACGTGCAGCTGGACTCCAACGACTACTCGGTCCACCCGGCGGTGATCGGCAGGCGAGTCGAGGTGATCGCTGACCTTGAACAGGTCAGCGTTACCTGCCAGGGGCAGCCGGTCGCCCGGCACGAGCGTTGCTGGGCCGACCACCAGACCATCACCGACCCTGCCCACGCCGCTGCAGCCGTGAAGCTACGCCAGGCTCATCGGATAATCGCCGCGTCCCCGTCCGACCTGCACGTCGAGCGCCGCAGCCTGACCGACTACGACCGGATGTTCGGTCTTATCGACAGCGACCAGGAAGGGGTCGCCTGATGGCCCCCCGCAACGCTACGACCGGACGCAACCTGACCGGCGAGATCGCCTACCTCACCCGGGCTCTCAAAGCCCCGTCGCTGGGCGGTGCGGTCGAACGCCTGGCCGAACGAGCCCGCACCGAAGGCTGGTCACACGAGGAGTTCCTGGCCGCCTGCCTGCAACGCGAAGTCGCAGCCCGCGAGTCCCATGGCGGTGAAGGGCGGATCCGTGCAGCCCGGTTCCCCGCCCGCAAATCGCTGGAGGAATTCGACTTCGACCACCAACGCTCACTCAAAAGGGAGACCATCACTCACCTGGGAACTCTGGACTTCATCACTGGCAAGGAAAACGTGGTGTTCCTCGGCCCGCCGGGGACCGGCAAAACACACCTGTCCATCGGCATCGGGATCCGGGCCTGTCAGGCGGGGCACCGTGTCGCCTTCGCTACCGCAGCCGAATGGGTCGCCCGTCTGGCTGAGGCACATCATGCGGGCCGGCTGCAGGACGAGCTCATCAAGCTCGGGCGTATCCCGCTGCTCATCATCGATGAGGTCGGCTATATCCCCTTCGAGGCAGAAGCCGCCAATCTGTTCTTCCAGCTCGTTTCCTCCCGTTACGAACGGGCGAGCCTGATCGTCACCAGTAACAAACCTTTCGGCCGCTGGGGCGAGGTCTTCGGGGACGACGTCGTGGCCGCAGCCATGATCGACCGCTTGGTCCATCACGCCGAAGTGATCAGCATGAAAGGAGACAGCTACCGCCTCAAGGACAGAGACCTCGGCCGTGTCCCCCCGGCCGGCAAAACCAACGACTAACGCAACCCAGGTGAGTCAACATTCACCCGGAACAGGTGGGTCACAGTTCGACCGGTGTTGACACCGAAGTGGACCATTGAGGCGTCGACCCCGCGCACGCGGGGATGATCCGCGGCTGATGGTGACGTGGGTGAGGTCGGCCGGGTCGACCCCGCGCACGCGGGGATGATCCGTCAGGCGGGTTGAGCTGGTATTCGGTGGGCGGGTCGACCCCGCGCACGCGGGGATGATCCCGTCCAGATCCGACCGGTCATGGACGTCGACCCGTCGACCCCGCGCACGCGGGGATGATCCCAGCACGGCGCCGGTGACGGTCGGCAACGTCGCGTCGACCCCGCGCACGCGGGGATGATCCGCAGGGTAAGGGTTCTGTATCGATGGCGATTGAGTCGGCCCCGCGCACTCGGGGATGATCCGTGGGGACGACGGCGGAAGTCAAGGCAACGGAAGTCGGCCCCGCGCACGCGGGGATGATCCCGTCTACGACGTGTACGCCTCCGGCCCCTTGATGGCGGCCCCGCACACGCGGGGATGATCCCCCCGGGCCGACCGGTCCGCCCGGCTACGTGAAGTCGGCCCCGCGCACGCGGGGATGATCCCGGGTTCCGCGTGGCAACGCTGTTCCGGACGAGGTCGGCCCCGCGCACGCGGGGATGATCCCCCTCAGCGTTCATTCGCCTGCTCCTCCTTCTCGGTCGGCCTCGCGCACACGGGGATGATTCCAACTGGCGGCAGTTCCTCATTGCTGAGATGCCGATGGGGGCCTCGTCTGTGGGGCAGTTGCTCCGGGCGGCCTGGCGGGGGTGCCCGGACCGGCGGTCCTGTGCCGGCGACGCTGAAGGCGAGGGCTGTCACCTCACCCTGCTGCCTGAGCCGCTGCGGTAGATCACGGCCTGTCGTCCTTGGCCGGGCCGTGCGGGTCGGCCGTGAGGCGCACGGTCAGAAGGCGGGAGTAGGACAGGGGCCGTGTTTCTTATGGGCTCTTTTGTTCGGGGGGTTGGGTGAGGATTTGGGCGAGGGTGTGACGGCCGGAGACGCCGAGTTTGGCGTAGAAGCGGCCGAGGTGGTTGTTGACGGTTCGGAGGGAGAGGTCGAGGCGGTCGGCGACGGCACGGCCGGGCATCCCGGCCGCGATCAGTTTCGCGTCCTGCAGTTCCCGGGGGTCAGTGACGCATCCCCGCCGCCCTACGCGTCGCTGGATGGGACACCACCCTGGCTGAAAACTGCCGTACGCCCTTGCACATACTCGGCCTCATTAGCTCAGCGAACTCCATGTGTTAGGGAGCTCGAACCACGTAGTGCTGCTCACCGTGGAATCGCGGGTGAACCCCCACCTGGAGGCCATGGCGTCGACCATCTTCATACCGCGTCCCGATTCGAGCAGTTCGCCCCTGGAGCAAAGGCAGGGGACGGTCTCGCCGCCACCATCGGCCACCTCGACACGAAGGGCACCACCGACGTCGAGCACAGCCACGGTCACCGAGCCGCCTCGCCCGCTGGCGCTGTGGCGGATACTGTTCCCGATCAACTCGCTGAGCAGCAACCTGCTCGTCTCGATGTCCCGGTGACCCGCGCCGAGCAGCTTCACGACGAAACGGCGAGCTTCTGCCACGTTCTCCGCGTCCCCAGGGATGGTCAAAGCCCCGAGGACGACCGGCGAGCCCATCACGTGGCTGCCCGAGCGAAAGTCGGTACGGTGGTCGGCAGCCGGTCAGCCGGTACACCCGTGCCCGGCCCCCAAGCGAGCCACGCCAGTAGGGCGTACCGCTCCGGCGCTGAGTCCTGGATCCGCGTATGCGACGGACCGGAAATGGGCCGCTTTGATGCGGCGGCTTGCATCCCGCCCATCGGGGCTTTGATCGCCATGCCCACGGTGGTTGCCTCCTCGGTGGCAGAGACGAGCGAAGGAAATGCCTAGATTGACTGACACGATGGTCACGCCTTGGCACCATAAGGATGCACAGGGTAGTCACCGCTGGCAAGCCGCTTTTGGAAAATCTCCAAACGGGCGCCGGGTCCTGCGGGGACGGACGAGCTAGTGACATCCAGGAGGTTCCAGTGCAGGTACGCCCGAGCCCGACCGTGCGCGCTCGACGCCTACGCCAGCAACTCCGCCGGCTCCGTGACGCCCATGGCCTGACTCTGGAACAGGTCGCCGCGTCTTCGGAAGGCGCCTTCAACGCGTCGACTGTCGGCCGTTACGAGACAGGCGACCGCATCCCCCGCCAAGGTGACCTGCGGGTGCTCCTGGAAATCTATGGAGTCGAGGGCGAGGAGCGTATGGCTCTACTCACCCTCGCCCGCGAAGCACGACAGCGCGGCTGGTGGTGGCCGGACCGCCAGTCACTCAAGGCCGGCTTCGACATCTACCTCGGCCTCGAATCCGAAGCCTCCACCATACGGATCTACCATGACCAGCTCATTCCCGGCCTACTTCAGACAGAGGACTACGCCCGGACCGTGATCAAAGCCATCAACATGACCTCTACAGAGGAGGAGGTTGATCAACTGGTTCGGCTCCGCATGGCCCGCCAGAACGGTCTCTCCGGGGACAAGCCCCCTCATCTCTGGGCCGTGCTGGACGAGGCACTCCTGACTCGCAAGGTGGGCGGACCGGCTGTCACGTCTGCCCAACTACGCCATCTGGCAGACATGAGCCGACGGCCCAACGTCACCATCCAGGTCCTACCGTCCGAGATCGGCGCACATCCAGCTATGGAGAGTCACTTCTACCTCCTGGAGTTCCCTGGGCCGAGCGATCCGCACGTGGTCTACCTGGAACAAGCAACAAGTGGCCTCGCGGTAGAAAGCCCGACCGAGGTTAGCCGTTATACCCTGATTTTTGGCCAGTTGACGGCAATGGCGCTTACACCAGAAAAGTCGGTTGAACTCATCGCCGCGAGGGCTGGAGAGAGCTGATCCCTACCGGAGGGAGGCGGGGTATGTCCCCACGCCCAAAGTCCCGCGTCAACTGGACCAAAAGTACCTATAGCGGCGAGGCTGGCGGCTGCGTCGAGATCTCCCTTGCTGACACAGGCATAGCCGTACGAGACAGCAAGAACCCCAACGGCCCCGTCCTGACCTACACCGACCACGAGTGGGACGTATTCATCCAGGCCGTCAAGCACGGCGAGTTCAAGGACGACCACATCGGTACACGCCCTGGGACCGCCCTCGCTCGATGACAGGGACTAGGAAAGGGCAGGGGCGATGTCCTTACGGGCTCTTTTGTTCGGGGGGTTGGGTGAGGATTTGGGCGAGGGTGTGGCGGCCGGAGATGCCTAGTTTGGCGTAGACGCGGCCGAGGTGGTTGTTGACGGTTCGGAGGGAGAGGTCGAGGCGGTCGGCGACGGCGCGGCCGGGCATGCCGGCCGCGATCAGTTTCGCGACGTGCAGTTCCCGGGGGGTGAGTGACGCCTCGCTTCCGGTCAGGTCCGTCAGCGGCGTACGGGCGCCGCCGCATTCGGCCAGCAGCTCACGAGCGAACACGAGCGCGTTCTTGGCCGCGGTGCGCCGGCCCGCCGCGACGTGTAACCGGTAGGCCGTCGCGGCTGCCTCGGCGGCGGAGAGCAGATGGCCCATGTGGTGAAGCGTCTCGGCCGCCTCCGCCAGCAGGTGGGCGTCGTCGGTGGCGAGCGCGGTGGCCAGCGTGGCGAACACCTCGGTCGCGGGGGTGGGGGTGTCCCTGGCGAGCTCGGTCAGCCTGTCGCACACCTCCTTCGCGGCGCCGAATCTCGCGGCGTCGGACAGTGCCAGAGCCTCGACCAGCGGTGCTCCGGACTCGCGGGCGGCCTTCGCGGCACCGATGGCGCGGCTCGCGGCGAGGGGGAGGTCGAGCGCGGCGGCGGCGGACCAGGCGCGGTCACGCTCGATCCAGGGATCGAACAGCGCACCCGGTGGCGCGGGAGTGTCGTCCATCCGGTCGAGCCAGGTGTCCGCCTGGACGGTGTCCCCCGCCATCGCGTACGCGCCGGCCAGCTCGGCCAGGTAGACGCGCCTCAAGCGGAACGGGTCATGTCCGTCGAGCAGCACGATGGCCTCGCGCAGCGCCTGCTGTGCCGGCCCCACCCGTCCTTGGGCCTTCGCCACGATGCCCCGGGCGGCGGTCCATAGGCCGACCAGGGGGGCCATCTGGGTCTCGACGGCGTCCCGATACGCGATCTCCACGGCCTCGGACGCGGCGGTGAGGGCGCCGCCGCCCAGCAGGTCGGCGAGGCACCTGGCGCCACGGACCTGTGCCATCGCCCAGGGCAGTGCCGTACGGTGCGCCGACGCGACCGCGAGGCCCGTGGCGCTCGCCCGTTCGACGAGGCCGGTGTCTCCTACGAGGCCGGCGGCGACCATGACGGCGGTGGCGACCGATATCGTGGCCCGCGCCGGTTGCTGGCACGGCTGGGCGAGCAGCGACGTACCGAGGGCGAGAGACCGCGCGACGTGCCCTTCGAGGAGCGTCGTCCAGGTTCTGACGGCGTCCACGGCCCTGTCGCCGGTCGGGAGCCTCGGAGCCGGTGAGACCGCGTGACGCCAGTAGTCGATCTTCTCGTTGAGCATCGCCCGCCGGTCGGCGCGTTCTTCGCCGTCGCATTCGTCTGGAGCCGGGAGTACGCCGGCCGCGTCGGCGTAGCGTCCCTGCGACGCCAGCACCTCGGCCAGGGTCAGGTTCGCGTCCACCCCGCCGCCGGCGTCGCGGGACGCGACCGCCAGGCGCTCGGCGACCTCGAACTCCAGCCGCTCGGCGGCGCGCCGGGCGGCGGCCAGGAGTTCCCGCGCCGACGAGCCGAGCCCCGCCCTCCGCCTCCACACGGCCAGTTCGAGCGGGTCGTCCGCGCGGCGTCGCGGCGACGCGGCGAGGGACTCGGCGAGCCGTCCCCAGATCTCGCGGGCCCGTGCGCGTGGCATCCGCGCACGGATGACCTCCCCGTACGCGGGGATGGCGAGGCGGGTCTGGTGGCGCGAGCCGGAGCGTTCGACCACCACGAGCCCCCGTCGCTCCGCCTGCACCACGGCGGAGTGGCCGGTGATGCCTTCGAGCACGGGCTGGCAGAGAGGTTCCTTGCAGGCGAGCACCTCCAGCACGGCCAGCACGGCCGGGTCGTCGACCTGCATCTGCGCCTCGATCAGGTCGCCGAGCCGGAGGGTGATCTGGAGCCGGCCGTCCAGATGCCAGAGTCCGTCAACGCGGCGCAGCGCCGATCCGTCCAGACCCGACTGTACGAGCTCGCGCAGCACGAGGGGATTGCCGACGGACAGGCGGCGGAGCGTGCGCCGGGTGACGGCGTCCAGGGGACTGTCCAGGCCGCGTTCGAGCAGCGTGTCGACGTCGCCGTCGCTCAGCGGCTGCAGATCGACGCGCCATGCCACCCGTTCCTTCCACAGCGTCGTCACCACGTCGGGCGTCGTCTGGCCCTGTCGTACGGTGAGCAGCACGAAGGTCCTGGTGTGCACGGCGAGGTGATAGACGAGCGCGGCGGAGGCGCTGTCGAGCAGGTGGGTGTCGTCCACGACGAGTACGGGGCGTTTTCCCCCGCAGACGGTGAATCGCTCCACTATGCGGCCGAAGGTGTGCCCTGTGACGGGGATCGCCGAGTCGCCCAGGGGGGCGAGGTGGAGCAGCGCGCCCAGTGAGATCGTCCCGGCGGCTCGGGTGCCGGTCGCCCAGGCAGTCGGGTGCCCCATCGCGTCGAGCCGCGCGACCGCCTCCCTGGCCAGGCGCGTCCTGCCCACTCCGGGTGTGCCCACGATCACCACGCCGTCGACACCCGCCTGCTCCGCCGCTTCGGTGATGGTGCGCAGCACGGCGTCGCGTCCGACGAGCGGCCACAGATCGCTGGGGCGCGCGTCACGCGGACGGCTCTCTCCCATGTCGCCCTTTCAGAATGTCGTCACAGTGACTACGACACTGCTCCCTGACCGGGTCGGTAAAAGCCACGGCTCTGGCTTGAGTAGCGGTCAATCAAGAATCGAACTTGATTCGGTGATTGTCGAGTCGTGGGTCGGGCGGGACGATGCAACTCGCCATTTAGGCGGCCCAAATGGTAACAGATAGGGCGATTAATCCCAATTCAACGGCGCATAAGCTAAATGCATATTCGTGATGCCTGGGCAGCTATGTGGATCGCCGTATTCGCCTGACCAGGCGCGAAGACCGTCAGAGAGCGAGGAGGTCGTCAGAGAGCGAGGAGGTCGTCAGAGAGCGAGGAGGTCGTCAGAGAGCGAGGAGGTCGTCAGAGGGCGAGGAGGTCGTCGGCGATGGCGAGGAGACGGACGGCCGCCGCGTCCGACGGACGGGACTTCCCCGGCAGTCTCTCGCTGATCCTCTGCAGGATCAGGCGCGGATCGCGCTCCGGCTCCCGATGGCTCTCCCGCACGCGGAGCAGGAACTCAAGGCCACAGGCGGCCTGGGTGGCGAACAGCCCAAGGAGCTCGATGTCGTCCAGGTCGCCGCGGGACCCCGCGCGATCGAGCACCTCAAGGACGCCGACGCATTCCTCGAACCGGATGAGCGGCGCGGCCATGATGGTGCGCGGGACGTACCCGGTGGACTCCGCGGCGTCGTGGGCGAACTCCGTCACGCTCGCCACGTCGTCCGCGACCATCGGCTGCCCGCTCGCCGCCACCCAGCCGGCGATCCCGGTTCCCGCCGGAAAGCGGCTCCCGACCAGCTCTTTCTCGCCCTCGCCCGAGACGGCTTCGAAGACCAGCTCACCGGTGTCAGGGTCCACCAGGAAGATGGAGGAGGCGGCGGCGCCGAACATGTGGCGGGCCACCTCGACGATGGACTGCAGCAGCCTTCGCTCGGTGCCGTCGAAGTCGTCAGGGGACATGTGCCTCTCCGTTCTGCGTGGTGTTGTCCGCGGCCAGATAGAGGACCGTCTTCAGCTGAAACGGCGTCAGCCAGGGGTGCTTGCTCAGGATGAGGGCGCAGATGCCGGTGATGTGCGGTGCCGCGAAGCTGTTGCCCGTGCTGCGGATCTCCTTGCCGCCGCTCCAGGCGACCGGCACCTTGACCCCTCGGGCGTGGAACTCCGCGGGCGGCGAGGGGTTGTAGTAGTACGTCATCGGGTCGGCCTCGTCATGGCTGGCCACGGAGACGACCGAGGAGAACGTCCACGGGAAGCTGAGCACCGGCATGTTGTGCGCGGCGGCGACCAGCAGGCAACGCCGGAAGTACGCGCGGTCGGCGAGGTCCTGGAGGGATTCCCGGAAGCTGGACCTCGTGGTCGACAGGCTGAGGTTGATCAGGTCGAACCCCGCGTCGATGGCCCAGCCGAGCCCGGCCATGAGGGCGTCACCGGTGCCGGTCTTCCCGTCGGTGAGCACGCGGAGCGAGGTGAGCGCCACTCCGGGGGCTATCGACCTGATCACTCCCGCGCAGGCCGTACCGTGCCCGGCGGGGTCGGCGGGATCGCAGTCGGCGATCGCCGGCTTGCCCCCGTCCCCGCTGACGACCTGCAACGACCGTTCGAGGCCACCGATCCTTGGATGCTTCGCGTCCACGCCGGTGTCCACCACGCAGACGCGCACACCTGTGCCGTCGGCCCCTCCCCAGGCCCACTCCTTGGACACCTCCGCCAGCGGGCTGACCTGGAAGCGCTCCGGGGCCTGGCGCGTGGTGGCCAGCCCCCACGCGGGCACCCCGGGAAAGTGGGCACGCTTCTCCCTGCGCCAGGGCGGCACACTCGCCGGCGTCATGGACACGGCTCCCCCATCCAGTCGTCGACTCGTCGCACCAGCAGGCTCGCGCCCTTGCTCAGGTAGGCGTCGCGCGCACGCTGGGCGGCATCGGCCGGGTCCCGTCCGGCGGCCCGGTGGATCTGGGCGACCTCGACCAGGACGTCTCCGCGAAGACAGGGGTCGTCGGTCGATTCGAGCAGCTCGGTCGCGCGCGCGGCGGCCCGTACGGCCTCACCGTGCGCACCGTCGCGCGAGGCGATCGCGGCCCTGGTCACGATGGCCGCCACCTCGGCGCGGAGCCGGCGCGGCCCGGCTTCGCCCCGCGCCAGTTCCAGGGCCGCCTGCCGTACGTCCCCCCGCCAGAGTGTCTCGCGCGCCGCGTAGACCTCCAGGGCGGCGGCGGCCGCCCCGTGCCCCGCCGTACGGAGCACGGCGGCGGCATGCCTGAACAGGCCCGACGCGGCCTCGTGGTTCCCGTCGAGGGACTCCACGAGCCCCCGTACCTGGACGACCGCGATCGCCGACAGGCCGAGGCCGAGCTCGGCCACGTAACGGTCGGCCGTGTCGAGCGTCTCGCGGGCGGTGCCGAGGTCGCCGCGGAGCGCGAGAAGGCGGGCCTTGGTGACGAGCGCCGGCACCAGCAGAGCGCGGTCACCGGCGAACCGGGACAGCAGGTCCTCGCAGAGCGCGAGCCCCTCCGGCACCGGGGTGGGCGACCACTGCACCAGCTCGCACAGCCCGCCGAGCAGGCGGTCCTCCTCGTAACGGTCGCCCATCGCCTGGGCCCGATGGAGCCCGTCACGGAACGCGCGGTCGGCGGCGCCGAACCGGCCGGCGTCGATGTGGATCCAGGCTTCGAGCTGGTGGAACCGGCACCAGCTGAGCTCGTCGCCCGGGTCGAGCGCCAGCCGCTCGCGGAGGGGCTCGGTCTCCGGGCCGCCGGCGCCCGAGCGGAGGGCGAGGATCCCCCGCTGTATCGCACAGCTGAGCAGGTTGCGCGGGTCATCGGGCAGCAGCTTCTCCGCGCAGTCCAGCGCCGCGACCGCCCGGAGGCTCTCCCCCCGCGCCAGTTCCGCGTCGCTGATGCGAACGGCCAGCCAGCGGTGCTCGTCCCTGCCCGGGGGGAGCATCTCCCGTCCGCGTTCCAGCAGCGCGATCGCGGCGGGCAGGTCCCTGCGGTGCAACGCCTGACCGCCCTCCCTGATGAGCGAGTCCGCGGCCCGGTCCGTCAGCTCGGGCAGGAGCGGATCACCGGGGCGCACCTCCCGGACGAGCCGGCAGGCCGCCAGCAGGTGCTGGCTGACGTCTCCCGACGTCGGCCCGGAGAACGGGGCGTCGTCGGAGGCGTCGGCGGCCTGCTCGGCGAACCAGTCGGCCAGCCTCCGGTGCCAGTCCGCGCGCGACTCCTTGCTCGTCATCGCGTAGACGGTCTCCCGGGTGAGGGTCTGGGTGAACTCGAACGACCGCGGGAGCGCGCCGCGCCGGATCAACCGGTCGCGCTGGAGCCGCCGCAGGGGCAGCGCCGTCGTGGGGCCGTCGGCGTCGAGGAGTGCCTCGACCTGGTCGACCGTGAAGGACTGCCCGATGGTCGCGGCCCTTTCGAGGACCCCGCGCTCCGCTTCGCTGAGCCGGTCGAGCCGGGCCCCGAGCAGCGCCTTGATGGTGGGCGGGAGAGAGGCGGCGCCCTCGGCGAGGGTCTCCAGCATCAGCTCGGCGAAGAGCGGGTTGCCGTCCGATCCGTAGATCACCCGCTGGTACATGATGTCGTCGTCGTGGGCGACGACGTCCGCCCGTCCGGCGCACAGCTCGGCGACGAGCCGCTCTATGTGCGGCCGGCTCAACGGGCCGAGCTCCAGCGACATGGCGCAGGCCATGCCTCCTCCCCAGGAGGGACGGATCTCGTAGAGCTCGGGCCGGGCGACGCAGACGAGGAGCACGGGCACGTCGGCGAGCCATCTCGCGCAGTCCAGGATGAGGTCGAGGAGGGTCGGCTCGGCCCACTGGAGGTTGTCCAGAACCACCACCAGCGGCCGGCGCTGTCCGAGTACCTCGAAGAACGACCGTACGGCCTGCGCGATCTCCGCGATCCCGGGGGTGTCGCCGTACTCCGAGGCGTCCGGGCCCGCCAGCCCGCGCAACGCCCGCGCGCTTTCGGGGCCCACGGCCTCGGCGATGGCGGGCCAGTCGCCGTTGAGCGCCTGGAGCATCTCCGCGATGGGCCGGTAGGTGGCGCCGATGCCGTACGACGGGCACCGGCCGGTGAGGACGGTCACGTCATCGGGCAGGTTGTGCAGGAACTCCCTGGCCAGCCGGGACTTGCCGATGCCGGAGACGCCGAGCAGGGTGGCCATGCCGCACCGCTGGTCGCGCATGACGCGCTCGTGGAGCTGCGTCAGCTGGCGCAGTTCCTCGGTACGGCCGATCAACGGGATGGTGTCGGTTCCCGGCTCTCCGCGATCGGGCTCCACGGTGACCAGCCGCCACGCACGTACGGGGTCTCTCTTGCCCTTGAGCGTGAGCGGAGGCACCTCGTCCAGCACCGCGTGGTGCCGGACCAGGCGGGCGACCTCGTCCCCCAGGAGGATCTCGCCGTCTCCGGCCGCGGACTGCAGGCGGCTCGCGGTGTTGACCGTGTCGCCGATCACCCGCACGTCCGAATCGGACGAGCCGACGACGATCACCTCACCGAAGGCGATACCGCAATGGGCGTCCAGCAGGACCCCGTGGGTCGGGGCTATCTCGGCGCTCAGCCGGTGCACGGCCGACATCGCCCCGTACGCGGCGAGTACCGCCCGGAGCGCGTCGTCCTCCCGGCTGGCGGGGACGCCGAACACGGCCATGATCGCGTCGCCTATGTACTTCTCGACGACGCCGCCGTGTATGAAGATCTCGGCCCTGCAGGCGGCGTAGTAGCTCTCAAGGATCTGCAGGAGCAGCTCGGGGTCGAGACGCTCGGCCAGCTCCGTCGACCCGACGATGTCGATGAACAGGACCACGATGTGACGACGGGCGGGTCGCGGACCCTTGCCGATCATACGAGCTTGAGGTCCTGTCCCTCGACCTCACCCGCGACGTCGTCCAGGCGCTTCTTGATCGAGTTCAGCAGCGTCACCTCGGACTCGGAGAGCTCGGCGAACACCCGTCGCTGCCGCTCGTCGAGCAGGTCGATGGGATGCCCGGCCGCGCGTAACTTGGCCAGTGCGTCGAACGCGCCCGATCCGGTTCTGTTCATCAGCTTTTCCTTTCATCAGCGACCGGCTCGCCGGTCGCTTCCGTGCCGGTGGCTCGGCCATCGGACGAGGCGTCCAGCCCAGGAACCGCGTGACGTCGGAAGTGGTCGGCCTATGAGTCCTCCGAGGTGGGGAGATCGGCCTGCGCGACAAGCCTTAAACGGCTCATCGGTGATCGCAAGTGACCCGGGCACCCACATTCGTGTGGTTGCCATTCCGCCGGTCGGGAGCGTCCCCACCGCACGCCATCGGCGGCGGTAAGCCCACGTTTGTGGGGTTGTGTCACCTCCTCCTGACCAGCCCATACTCAACCTGCAACACAACCCCACCAGTTAGAGAGGTGAAGGCATGGCCTTCGATCCGACGGAAGAGCTGCGAGACGCGGGAGTCCTGCACAGCCCGATCGCCGCGGAGATCGAGGAGGCGTTCGCCACCTTGACCCGAGAGGAAGTCGACCTCCTCATCTCCCTCAAGTCCCGGCTTCCCGCCGTCCTGCCCGAGGTGCTGTCGCAATCCGGGGCGAGCGCGCCGTGGGCCACGCCGGAGGTCGTGGCGCACAACACCGAGATCGGGGTCGCGCCGTCGTGTCTGTGTGGAGCCTGGTCCGGGTCCGGATCCGGGTGAACTAGTCAAATTCGCTCGCAGAGGCGGCCCCGACCGCATGTCGCCGTGCACGGTACGGGGCCGCATCTGCCGCTGGGAGTGTGAAGGGGAACGGATGTCCGGGAAGCTGGCCAGAAACCGCGCGTTGATCGACGTACCGGAAGACCTCACCTACTTCGTGCACGACGACGACTTCATGGTGGTCAACCCACAGGTGGGCGGTCGGTGCGTCCTCAGTGCGCGTGAGTTCGGCGTCCTTTCCGCCCTGGCCCGTTCCCAGGCGAGCGGGGAGCCGGCGCCGCTGGAGGAGACCGACGAGACCGAACGGACCCTCGCCAAGCTCATCCTGAGCTGGGTCGTCTACTACGACGGCAGGCGTCCGACCGTGAAAGTGAAGGAGCCACCGCTCCGCCAGGTGTACTACGCCATCACCGACGGCTGTAATCTCCGTTGCCCCTATTGCTACGCCTCCTCCGAGAAATGCCTGCCGGGTGAGCTCAACACCGCCGAATCGCTCCACCTGGTCGATGAGATCGCCGACTTCGGGACCGAAATCCTGGTTTTCACCGGCGGTGAACCGATGCTCAGAAAGGACCTGTTCCAGATAGTGGAACACTCCAATCAGCGCGGCCTGAAGTCGAACATCGTCACCAACGCCACGATGATCAGGAAGCCCGAGACGGCGCGGCGGTTCGCCGAGTTGTTCGGCTCCGTCACGGTGAGCGTCGACGGAGGAACGGCCGAGACGCACGACCGCACTCGTGGCGCCGGCTCCTTCGCCAAGACCTACCGCGCGTTGCGACTGCTCAACGAGGCCGGCGTGGTGCCGAAGATCAATCACATCGTGACCTCGGACAACATCGACGAGCTGGAGGACTTCGCCCTGTTCGTCGAAGGGCTCGACGTCCACAGCATCCGGCTGATGTACCACAACAACCTGGGCCGCGGGGTGACCGACGAGTACGACTTCGGCTGGCAGGACCATATGAGGATCCAGGAGATCACCTGGACGTCACCGGCCGCCGGAAAGCTGAGCCCGGACGGGCCCAAGCCGATGTCGCCGTGCTCCGTGCGGGCCAGTTGCGGGATGGGCGGCAACGAGATCTACATCAACTCGCTGGGCGACGTCTACCCGTGCAAGCTCGTCACCGGACGGTCGCACTACGCGGGCAACGTACGCCGGCAGTCTCTGGCGGAGACCTTCGCCAGCCCGGTGCTGCGGGACATGCGGAACAGCTCGGTGTTCGGCGGCGACTTCCACTCCGACTGCGCGAAGTGCTACATCAAGTCGTCCTGCGGTGGAGGATGCCGCGCCGCCCACATGGCGGAGTCCGGCGACCTGAGGCGCAACAGCCGCCACCAGTGCAGGATCCTGCGGCACGGCATCGCCACGCAGCTCTGGCTGGAGGCCGGCGTCCGCGCCTCCGAGCTCACCAAGAAGAACGTGGAGATGACGACCCCTCGCCTGGTCGTCAACGGCGACATCCACCCCGTCTTCGACGACTGGAAGACCTACGTCGCCCCCTCGCCCGACGCCATCAAGATCGGCGAGCTGCTTCCCATCAGCCCGGTATAGCGGAGGTGGAGTGTGTCACTGCAGATCAGCGATGCTGTGATATGGCAAGAGACCGCGGAGGGCATCTCGCTGTACCACACGGAAACCGGGGAGTTCCACGCCCTGAACGAGACGGCCGCCAGGATATGGGCGCTCGTCGCGAGCGACGGGGAACGGGAACCGATCATCTCGAAGTTGTCGCGTGAGTTCGCGGGCAGCAACGCCCTGGTGAGCGCCCGCATCCGGATGGACGTGGAGGACTTCATCGGCATGATGATCAAGGGCGAGCTGATCGAAGAGCTCCCGGCATGAGCGTGAGGTGGTCACGAACCCTGTCCGGCCGGCCGTGCTGACCGGGCTCCCATGACCAGGGCCGTCGTCCTGGGCGGGGGCTTCGCGGGGGTGCTGGCCGCCGCCGTGCTAGCCAAGCACGCGGACGACGTCATCGTGGTCGAGGGCGATCACTACCCGTCCGGCCCGCGCCCCCGCCGGGGACTGCCCCAGTCGCACCACAACCACGTGCTCGTGACCGGTGGCGCGAGGGCTCTGGAGACGCTGCTTCCCGGCACCCTCGCCGCTCTCTACGCGCGGGGCGCGCACCGGCGGGGACTGCCCGGCGACGCGCTGATCCTCGCCTCGGAGGGATGGTTCCGGCGGCTCGACACCGGGGCCCACCTCATCGCGTGCGGCCGGGGACTGCTGGATGACGTGGTGAGGCCGCGGGCGCTCGGCGGCGGCGCCGTCACGACGTGGGAGGGCGCGCGGGCGCTGGGGCTGGCCGGAGACGCCACCCGGGTCACCGGAATCCAGGTCAGGCGCGAGGGTGGCCGGCCGGAGACGATCGAGGCCGATCTCGTCGTCGACGCGACGGGGCGCAGGTCGAAGGCGCCACGGTGGCTGGCCGCGATCGGAGCGCCGGAGGTCGAGGAGGTGACCGTCTCCTCGGGCCTGGCCTACTCCACGCGGGTCTACCAGGCGCCTCCCGGGCTGGCCTCCGAGATTCCGGCGATCATGATTCACCCCCGTCCGGCGAAGGGGGAGCCGGCCCAGGGGGCGACGTTGTTCCCGGTCGAGGACGACCGGTGGATCGTCACCCTGACCGGCACCCGGGGTGGTGAGCCCCCGGCCGACGAGCAGGGCTTCGTGCGCTTCGCACGCTCCCTGCGCGACCCGATCGTGGCGGACCTCATGGCGGCCGCCACACCCGTCGGCGGCGTCCGGCCCTATCGCGACACCTCGAACAGGAGGCGGTTCTTCGAACGCGCGCGCCTGCCCACGGGCTTCGTCGCGATCGGCGACGCGGTCGCCGCGGTGAATCCCGTCCACTCGCACGGGATGTCGGTCGCCGCGCTGAGCGCGCTCAGGCTGGACAGGGAGCTGACCCGGCACGGGTTCGGGCCGTCCCTGTCCCCCGTACTGCGGAGCGCCATGGCGGAAGAGGCCGAGACGTCATGGCGGATGGCGATCCAGCAGGACGGCGCCGACCTCGAAGTGGGCCGGCGGGAGCCGTCTCCGTTCGAGCGCCAGGTCCAGGTCCGGATGGCCCGCGCGGCGCTGAGCAGCCCGGAGATCGCGGCCGGCGTCTTCCGCGCCCAGACGCTGATCCCCGCCGATGACCGACAGGACAAGTCAGCGCTGTTCCGGGCGATGACCGGCGAACCGGATCCTCTCCTCACGGCCGAGGAGGCGATAGCGCAGTACCCCGAGCTGTACAAATGGTGGCTTTCGAGGCCGCTCTCGCCGGTCAGGCCGGCCCGTGTTCCCGCCGGCGTGGAGATCCGCCCGTGATGAAGCCGGATTCGTACGCGATGCCGACCGCGTGCGCCCGGTTCGTCGCCTTCAGCTTGGTGAGGATGCGGGCCAGGTGAGAGCGGACGGTTCCGGCGCCGATGCCGAGCTGCTCGGCGATGCCGGCGTTGGACAGACCGGTCGCGACGAGGGCGAGCACCTCGGCTTCGCGGCGGGTGAGCGCCGCGAGCTGGTGATCGACCCCGGTGATCACGGCGGCTATGCGGTCACGGAGCCGCGTGATCATCGAGCTGGAGATGAACGTCTGCCCCGCGGCGACCAGCCGTATCGCGGGCACGATCTCTTCGAGCAGCGAATCCCTGTGGACGAAGCCGCCGACTCCCTCGCGCAGCGCGCGCCCTAGCAGCTCCTCGTCCAGCTCCTCGGAGATCAGCACCACCTGCGTCCTGCTCCTCGTCTGCGCCGTGGCGGTCAGGGCGAACTCGACGCCGCCCTTCTGGAAGAGCGCCGCGTTCACCACCGCGACCCTGGGCCGATGCCGGATGACCAGGTCACTGAGCCGTTGGGTCGCGCTGGCCTCCCCCACCACGTAGAAGCCGTTGCCCAGGTGCAGCATGCCCCTGAGCCTTGCGCGCAACACCCGGTCCGGGTCGCCGACGACGACCCGCAGAGCGGGCATCGCCTCACCCGAGGGGCCCAATTCGCCCCGATGTGTCACGTTTCAATCCGAATTGAGCGAGATTGTGGCACCGGCACACTATGCACGCCCACCCGCCGGACCACCAGAGCAAGCGACTTACTCAAGCCACCCGGCCACATGGGCCAGGTACTCATGAGATCACCGTGCGTCAGCGCCGCGGTCAGACGGGATCGGCGACGAGGATCCGAATCGCAGAACCCGCGAGCGGCGGCGTGACGCCGGCCAGGTCGAACCCGCCGGCCGCGAGCAGGTCCCGGAACTCGTCCCTGCCGCGTTCCCTGCCGCCGGTGTAGACGAGCATGGCGATGTCGCTCATGACGGCCCCGGCCGCCTCCGGCGTGTCGTTCTCGGACGGCAGCACCGGTTCCAGCACCAGCAGGCGCCCGTGGTCCGCGATCGACTTTCGGCAGCCGCGCAGCAAGGTGGCGCACCGCTCGTCGTCCCAGTCGTGCAGGATGCCCTTCACCAGCAACAGATCGCCTTCCGGAACGGCGTCGAAGAAGTCGCCGACCTCGATCGAACAGCGACCTTCCACCCCTGCCCGCCGGAAGGTCCCGGCCGCGCCCGCGCCTCCCTCGGCGGTGTCGAACAGGATCCCCTGGGCGCCGGGCGTGGCCGCCACGATCGCGGCCAGCAGGGTGCCGTTCCCGCCGCCGATGTCGACCACGGTGCGGACACCGGTGAAGTCGTACGCCCTCGGGACCGCGGGTGCGATCTGCTCGGTGCCCTCGCGCATCGCCGTGTTGAAGACCCCGGACAGCTCCGGATGGCCCGCGAGGTAGTCGAAGAGCGGCAGGCCGTGCACGTGGTCGAACGCCGCCTCGCCGGTCCGTACGCCGTGGGTCAGCGCCCCCCACGCCCGCCAGGTCGCGGGGTCGCCGAGCAGCAGCACGCTGGAGCGCATCGACAGCGGATGGTCGGCGCGCAGCGGCCGGCCCATCTCGGTCAGCGCGAAGTGCCCTGGCGCCTCCTCGCCGGCCACGCCCAGCACGACCAGCGCCCGTAGCAGCCGGTTCAGCGCCCGGGGGTCGGATCCGGTGGAGTGCGCCAGCCGCTCGACCGGCAGCGCGCCGGCGGCCAGAGCGTCCATCACGCCCAGGCGGACGGCCGCGTACAGGATCTGTGAGGTGGCGTAGCCGAACGCCATCCGGGAGAGGTTCGCGTACGCCTCGCGGCTGGTCGCGTGGTCGGTCATCGGCTGAGAACCTTTCACCGGGGGCGCTGCCGTAGCAGCAGAGGCAGGCGTCGCACACCGTGCAGGAACAGGTCGGGCGTCCATCGCAGGCCGGCGGGATCGACGGCCAGGGCCATGTCGGGGAAGCGGCGCACCAGCGTGCCGATGGCCGCCCTGGCCTGCAGCCGGGCCAGCGCCGCGCCGAGACAGAAATGGATTCCGTGGCCGAAGCCCAGATGCCGGTTCGGGTCGCGGCCGATGTCGAAGACGTCCGGCTCGGGGAACACCGCCGGGTCGCGGTTGGCCGCCAGCAGCACGGGCACGACGATGTCCCCGCGCGGGATCACGGAGTCCCCGATCTCCACATCGGCCATCGCGAACAGCGGCCGGGAGTGCCCGACGGGGCCGTTGAACCGCAACGCCTCCTCGACCATGGAGTCGATCATCCGCGGTCGCTCGCGGAGCCGCCCGAGCTGGCCGGGGTGGCGGAGCAGTTCCAGCACTCCGTTGCCGATGAGGTTGACCGTCGTCTCGTCCCCGGCGAGCAGCAACTGGAACACGCTGGACACCAGCTCGGCGTGGCTGAGCCGCTCACCGGTCTCCTCCGCCTGGACGAGCTGGGACAGCAGGTCGTCGCCCGGGTGGGCCCGCCGCTCGTCGAGCTTCTCGTCGACGTAGGCGACGAACTCCATCCCGGCGCGGCGCACCCGGGCCGCGTCCCGGCTGCGGAGCATGTCGTCGCTCCACGCGCGGAGCCGGGTGCGGTCGCCGGCCGGGAAGCCGACCAGCTCGGCGACGACCAGGAGCGGCAGCGGCAGGGCCAGCGCCTCGATCAGGTCGACTTCGCCTTCGGCCGCCGCCATGCCGTCGACCAGTTCGCCGACGACCTGATGGACGCGCCGCTCAAGGGCCGCCACCCTTCGGGGGCCGAACGCGGGCGCCATCAGCCGCCGCAACCGGGTGTGGTCGGGCGGATCGAGGTTGAACATGTTACGCCGCACCATCGCCAGCGGGTCGTGGTCCCACTTGTGGTGAACCGCGGCGATCTCGTCGGGCAGACGGTCGAGCTGCCGCCCGATGTCCGGGTCGAGCAGCGCGCGCTGCACGTCCGCGTACCTGGTCAGGTACCAGAGCGCGCGGCCGGTGGGGCTCACGTGGCGGTAGACCGGCGCCTGCTCGCGCATCCGGTGGAAGAGCGGGTGCGGGTCCGGACGATGCTCCGGGCCTGCCGGGTCGAACGATTGGCCGAGCGTGGTCGCGCTCATCACCGTCTCCTCATGAGTGCGTGGACGCCCGCCTGGTGATCGCTCAATGCCCCTTGGAGGCGCGGGTGTTGTGGACGTCCAGCGCGAAGAACCGCGTGGCGGTGCGGCCCAGGTCCTCCATGCCGAAGAACCCCCGACGGGCCATCTCGACCTCCGCCGAGGTCCCGCGCCGCTGCCAGTGGCGCAGGAAGAGCCGTCCGCAGAGCTCCGGCGGGGGGACGACCAGCCGGCCTCGGGTCTGTTCCGCGACCTCGTCCGCGTGGGCGACCATCTCGGACCACTCGGGCCAGCGGCTCGACTCCCTGAGCCGCGCGAGGACGTCCGGTCTCCAGTCGGCCGACTGCCAGACCGGCCACACCCTCACCATGACCAGCCGCAGCCGCTCGGCCGCCGGCAGCGTGGCCGACTCCGTCTCGGTGAGCCAGGACGCGAAGACGGACGGCAGGGCGGAGTCCTCGTCGACCCCGAGCTTGGCACGGACGTACTCCTCCACCGTGATGCCCTGCGCGCCCGCGATGTCCTCCAGCCGACGGGTCAGGACCTCCTCGTGCAGCCGGGGGTAGTCCTCGCCGAAGAGCCGCGCCGCGTTCAGGACGTCGAGATCGGACATCCACCTGCCCGGCGCGTACTCGCGCGTCGACCGCCATCTCAGCGCCTCGTAGTGGGTGATCCCCGTCAGTGCCGCCTCCGCCGTCCACTCCCTGGACGCTCCGGCCCCGCGGTCGCCGACGGCTCGCAGCGCCGACACCGCGTCCAGCCGCTTCAGGTCCCACTCACCGGTGCCGATCATGCGTTCGAGCGTTCGCAGAGCGTCGTGGTCGTCCGCGCCGAGCTCCCCTGCCAGCTCCTCCCATGTGCGGTGGGTGAAGGGCCTGGCCTTCGCCGCCTGGACGATCCGCTCGCCGGCCGCCGCCGGGACGAGATCCGTCCTGGCCCCCTCCTGGCAGCCGTAGCGGAGGTTGACCATCGCCACCGTGCCCGCGGGGTATCCCCTGTCGGCGGGCCCGTGCAGGATCGCGACCTCGTCGTCCCCGTCGACCTCACCGCTCGCGTACATGCGGTAGACGGACCCGACGCCGCTCATGCCGTACGGGCTCAGCTCCGCCGCCCGCAACGCGCCCATGCTCGCCGCGCCGATGACGTTCACACCCTCGTTGAGCAGCCAGAGGATCTCCTTGTGACCCACCGACAGCCGCTCACGGTAGTAGCCGTCGATGATGACGGCGGTGTCGTCCCGGCTCCACTGCTCCCTCAGCAGATCGCCCCGGGCCGCGGGCGGCCGGACCCGCGCCTGTGGGACCACGCCGAGGACCTCGTCGCGAGAGATCGTCGGCCCGGCGTACACGACCACTTTCGGCGACACTAGAACACCTCCGGGATGACGCGACTTCCCGGAGCCACCACTCTGACGACGGGGACTCCGATGTCGTCTCGGGTCAGATCGACGACGAGCGGCGCGTTGGAGAACGCGACCGCGGCCCGCTTGACCACGTCCTCCAGGTCGTCGACCAGGCTCTCGTGAGCGGGCAGTTCCTGGATCGCCTCGCCGGCCTCCGCCACCGGGACGGGGGGACGCTTCTTCGGCGGGTCCTTGTGGACGTCCGGCCGGAGGTCGTCCCTCGCGCCGGAAACGTAACCCAGCCTGGACTGCGCGGCCTCGGTGACGGCGCGGGTGAGCGCGATCTCGGAGCTGAGATGGCAGCCGTATCCCGCGAACTCCGGAGGGTAGTCGTCGCACGTGATCCGGGCGAGGAAGCACGGCAGCTCCGTGGGCGACCGCAGGAGCCTGACCTCAAGGGAGACCCCGGCGCGCGCCATCATCGCGCACAGCTCGTCGACGACCGGCGACCCCAGCGTCCCCGGGTCGACGCGGACGCCCCGGTCGCCGCCGGTCATCGACGCCGTCACCGCGTCCCTCTCGATCACCTCGTACAGCGCGTGCAAGATGCCCTCCACCAGCGTGTTCCCGCTGGCCAGGCCGTTCGTCGACTCCAGGAAGACCGGGGGGTTCCAGCCTTCCTTCCGCACGAGCGAGAAACCCACCACGTCCTTGGGAACGAGCGTCTCCGAACCGTCGACCAGCGACCTGCCGACGACCCAGTCCAGCGGCAGCCCGTCATGCAGCAAGGTCGGCGTCGAACGCGGGAGATCGCGGACGTCGTATCCCAGGTGCCCGGCGACGTCGCGAGGAGGAGCCGTCGTGATCGGGGGCATGGGCTGCTCCGCGTGCCAGAGCTCGACGGACTCCATCGTCGCCGACAGCCTCGCCAGCTCGGGGGTGACTCCCTTTCCCTGCGAGACCGCGAGCGTCTGGGACGTCGGCCTGATGGCCTGGAACGTCGGGATTCCAATGGTGTCGAGCCTGGTGATGTCCGCGACCCTGGTGATCCCGACCTTCCGCGCCGCGCGGCCGGCCATCTCCAGGGTGGCCGCCGGGTCGTGGGCCCTGTCCGTGCCCGGCAGCCGGACCTTGGACCGGTCGGAGTTCGAGAGGATCCACGAGAGAAAGTTGTCTGTCCGCATCGTCCCTTGCCCCTTGTACGGGATCAGATGTTGCGAGCGCGGTTGAGCAGGCCGCGGCCGCCCACGGTGTAGCCGATGACCGCCATGACGGTGAGCACGAGCAGGTTCCCCCACGCGGCGGAGAAACCGAACAGCGAGGCGTCCCGCATGCCGTTGATCGCGTACGTCAGCGGGTTGATCGCCGACACCCACTGCAGCACCGTGGGCATGCTGTCGACCGTGTACAGCGACGGGGCGCTGAAGACGAGAACGGGGATCGACACGTTCGACAGCACCATGAACGCCTGGAAGTCGGTGATCGTGATCGCCACCGCCAGGTACAGCCCGTTGAAGGCCAGTGCGGCGAGCGTGAGCGCCGTCAGCAGGCCGAGCCAGCCTTCGAGGTCGAACGGGAAGTCGAAGATGAGCACCGCCACACCGAGGCCCAGCAGGCTCTGGACCAGCACCAGCGACACCCCGGCGATCACCTTGCCGAGCAGGAACCGCGACCTGCGCAGCGGGTAGGACCACAGCTGCGTCGCGACCCCGCTCAGTTCCTCCTGGAACAGCGCCATGCTGGAGGTCCCCGCCGCGCTGACGACCGACATCGCCAGCGTCATGGGGAGGAGGAACACCGCGAACCGCACCTGGACGCCCTGGTAGTCGACGACGGTGACGAGGTTGCTCAGCGAGGTGTTCACCAGCAGCAGGTACACCAGCATCGGCGTCAGGCCGAGGATGAGGTACACCCGGTTGCGGGCGAGCAGCGCGTACTCCCGGTACAGCACCGCGGACAGGTCGGCCGCTCTCTCGGTCCGGGGAGGGGGGGCGTTGTCGAACCGCAGCGTGTCGATCATCGTCACCCCTTGTTCCCGGTCATCCGGAGGAAGGCCTGCTCCAGCGAGTCGGAGGCGGTCGAGACTCCGGTGATCGCGACTCCGTAGTCCTGGCAGTGACGCGACAGCTCCGGCAGCACGTCCCGCACCTTCGCGCCGTGGACGCGCACCTCCGCGTCCGCCGCCGTGGCCGTCAGACCGGCCCGCTCCGCCCAGGCCGCCACGACGCGGCCCGCCTCGGCGTCCTCGACGGTCACGAGCATGTGGGTGCTGCCGAACTCCTCGACGAGCTCGCGCGGTTTGGCGAAGCGCAGCACGCGCCCGCGGTCGATGACCAGGACACGCTGGCTGTTGCGCTCCAGTTCGTCGATGTGGTGGCTGGTCCACATGATGGTCACGCCGTGCTCCTCGCGCAGCCAGGTCACGAAGCGTTCGACCTGGCGCCGCCCCGCGACGTCCAGCCCGGCGGAGGGCTCGTCGAGTATCAGCAGCCGTGGGATGGTGAGCAGCGCCCGTACCAGCTGCAACCGCTGCCGCTGACCGCCCGAGAGCTGGAAGCAGAGCCGCTGCAGGGCCTCCGTCAAGCCGAGGTACTCGGCCACCTCCAACGCCCACGGCCGGGCGTCACGCCACTTCAGACCGCGGAAGCGGGCCGCGATCCGCAGGTTGTCGAGCGCCGGCAGCATCATGTCGAACGGGCCGCTCTGGTGCATCGCCCCGATGCCGCTCTTGGCCTCGACCGGCTGGCGCACGGGGTCGGCGTCGAAGACGCGGATCCGACCGGAGGAGGGGGCGGTGACTCCGCAGATCATCTTGATCAGGGTCGTCTTCCCGGCGCCGTTGGGCCCGAGGAGCCCGATGGTCTCCCCCCGGGCGATCTCGAAGGAGACGTCGTCCACGGCCGGTCTCGTGCTCCGCCGATAGCGTTTGGTCAGTCCCTCGGCCGTCACCACGTCACCCGACACAGCCCCACCCTTCACTTCGCCGTCCGCTGCGTCCATGCCGGTCCATCAGTCGCAGGTTGAGTATGGGCTGGTCATAAGGAGGTGACACAACCCCACAAACGTGGGCTACCGATACCGGTCCCGGCGCGGATCGCGGGGCAATCCATATGCCGAACGACAGAGGAGCGATTGTGCGGCCCCGCCAGTCCGATGACCATCGGCGCATGGACGAGCTCACCACAAGCGGCTGGTGTGAACCGCTGATCCCCCCCACCCCGCCACTGGCCACCGGCACGCTCGTGGATCGGAGCTGAGCCGCCGCCGCTCGAAGCTCACGTCCCTATGCGAGGCCCGAGGCGGTGGATTCTGAGTGGACTTCAATCGGCGATCCGGCGACGTTCCCTACACCCTGCGGATGCCGGCCGACCGTCCTGGGGTGACCTGGCACCTCCCGGAGGTGATCGACCCCACGACCCCCCTGCCCTGCGTGGTCCTCGCGGACCGCGCGGGACTCGCCGAGTGCGCCGTGCTCCAGCGAGGGTTGCGGACGCTCGGCGTGCCGAGCCTGCGGATCGACGCCGGATCGCTCGCCGACCTGCGGATCCTCACCCTGCACGAGGACGGGTCGCTGACGGTGGACGGGCACCGCATCGTCCCTACCGTTACCTGGGTACGGCACTTCTCGCCGCAGGCCATCCCTGCCGGAAACGGATCGGCTCCGTCGCTGTTCCGGGCCGACTCGTGGTGCGCCCTCGTCGACCAGATCTCCTCGCTGTCGGCCGTCCGGTTGCCCGGCGGCGCCGATCCGGGACGGCTGGTCCAGCTGGACGACGCGGCACGGGCGGGGGTCCGCACTCCACGGACGATCGTCACGACCGATCCGGGAGCGGCGAGCGCGGCCCTGTCGAGCGACCGGATCATCGTCAAGGTCCTCAACCGGCATTTCGTCGAGACCGAACCGGGCACCATGGAGGGCCTCTTCCCGGAGATCATGGATTGCGCCTCGGCCAGGTGCCTGGCCGTGCGAGACGTGCCGATGATCGTCCAGGAGTTCGTCGACCACCGGGCGGAGCTTCGCGTCTACTACCTGAACGGCGAGATCCGGGCCTTCCGCGTCGGCAAACCGTCACCAGAGGCGATCTGGCGCGACGCGGCGTCGGTCACGGTCGCCCCGATGGCGGCCCCCGAGTCCGTGGCCGGGGCGGTGCGCAAGCTCGCCGAGCTGTGGGGTCTGCGCTACGGCGCCTTCGACTTCCTGCTGACCGGGGACGAGCCGGTCTTCCTCGAAGTCAACCCCGACGGCGACTGGCGGTGGTTCGAATCGAAGGCCGGAGTCGACGACGTCTCCATCTGCGCGCTCTCCATGGTGCGGACGCTCCACCGCCAGGCGACCCGGCAAAGTTCGCCCCAGATCGACCTGGCCGGGTTCCTGGCGCTCGGGACCGACCAGACGGGACGGGCGCGGGACAGGACACCGAGCATGGACGCCCGCGTGCTCGGAGCGCTCGACATCCGGGTGGACGGCGCGAGCGTCCACCTCAGCGCGAGGAAGGCCCGGCTCCTGGCCGCCATCCTGCTTTCGAGCCCGAACCAGGTGGTCCCGACGGACCAGTTGATCGACTCCCTGTGGGGCGAACGACCGCCGCCCACGGCGCGCAAGAACCTCCAGGTCTACGTCTCGGCGTTGCGCAGGAAGATCGGTGACCGGATCTTCTACGAGGGCTGGGGGTACCGGCTCGACGCCGGGTCGGAGGACCTCGACCTCATCAGGTTCCGGCACCTCGCCGGCGCCGGCCGCGACATGCGGCGCAGGGGCGACCCCGAGGGGGCGTTGACGTACCTCGACCAGGCCACGCGCCTGTGGCGCGGCCGGCCCCTCGCGGAGTTCTCGGGCGTTCCCCTGATCGACGAGGCCGTCGGCAGGTTCACCGAGCTGTACCTCACGATCAACGAGGACTGGGCGGAGCTCGAAATCGAGCGGGGCAGGCACATCGAGGTTCTGTACGGGCTCGACGATCTGGTGCCGTTCTTCCCCGAGCGTGAGCGGCTCGTCGCGGCGAGGATGACCGCTCTGGCCGGCTGCGGGCGCGCGGCCGAGGCGCTCTCACAGTTCGAGACCGTGCGCCTGCACCTCGCGGCCGAACTGGGCATCGATCCCAGCCCGGTTCTCAGGAAACTGTACGAGGAGATTCTCCAGGGCAAAGCGCCCCGGCGGGCGGCCCCGGCGACGTCGTGGGACGAACCGATCAGGGGCGGGACCCTCGACGCGCGGTCTCCGGTCACATCGATCACAGGAGGGCGGGGCCAGAACCACCATCGATAACCGGCCGCGTCGTCGCGCCATACCGATGGTTAAGCGGGCTTTTCTAGAGTTCACACAGAGGCACTTCTATCAGGGCGCCTC